>CAJVYM010000109.1 GCA_913009415.1 uncultured bacterium | reverse complement strand
CTGCCTGTGCGTTGCACGCAGACAGGTGATGTGACCCACGCGCTGGCGATGCCAGTGTCATCCCATGCTCTCCTCCCATGAGATTCACTGCCTCGCTTCATGCTCATCTTGTATGAGACAACTCTGCCTGTTGACAGCGCTTCCTTGATAGTGCTATACTAGTGTCACCAATTCACTAGATCTGAAAACGGGCTTGACCGCGGCCTGAGGCCGCGCGAGAGAGGCAGTTTGGAGTACCGTACGCCCGCTGCAAATGAGGGCAGGGTGTATTCCGGTCCTACAAGTGGCGGCCGACAGTCAAAGGAGGGAATGCAGTGAAAAAGATATTGCTAGTCCTGTTGGGGGTAGCTCTTCTGACCTCAGTGACAGCAGTAATCGCACTTGGGCAACAAGTAGTAAAAAACCCGAACACTATCGTGGTCGATACAATCCCCGGTTGGGACAGTCTCGATCCAGCTTATGCCTACGATACGGCGAGCGGAGAGCTCATCTTCAATCTATATGAGAACCTAATCGACTATGTCGGCGGTTCTACGTCGCAGTTCAAGCCAATGCTTGCCACGGTGGTCCCAAGCACAAGTAACGGGCTGATCACCACCGCGGCGGATGGAAAGACGACTTACGTCACCTTCCCGATCCGAAAGGGAGTCTACTTCCAGAATGGAGATCTTCTGACTCCAGCGGACGTGGCCTACAGCATCCAACGGTTGATTGTCGTTGATGTTACAGCGGGACCGGCGTGGATGATCGACTATCCGATCCTTGGCGAGTACACCTTCGCGGACTACGTGGAAGATGTAGCTACGGATCTCGGCGTTAAGGCCCAGTTTGATGCGGACCTGGCGAAGTACGACGCGACCAAGCCGGATACCTACACAGCCACGATGAAGCAGGTGGATCTCGCGGCGGCACAGCGAGTTCAGAAACTGATCAAAGTTGACGGGAATAACGTCGTGGTTACGCTGCAGGGCCCCACTCCTTACTTCTTGAGCACGATTGCCCACAGCGCAAGCTGGGCTGCGATCGTGGACAAGGCGTTCGTCATCAGCAAGGGTGGATGGGACGGCACTCCCGCGACCTGGCGCAAGTACACCGATCCAAAGAAGGAAACGATGCCGCTGTACGACGTCGAAAACGGGACCGGGCCGTGGAAGATCCTGCATCTTAGCCCGACGACCGGGTTCACCATCGTCCGAAACGACAGCTACTGGAATAAGGCCGCTTATCCGACGATGTTCGCTACCGATGCGAGTGGAAACTACCTTTCTACGAACATCAACAAGGCAGTGGAGAACTACGTCGCGGAGTGGGCGGACCGACGGCTTGCGTTTACGAACGGCGATTGCGACATCGTCTATGTCCCGCGCCAGTTCCTGCGACAGGCAGAGGGGATTCCAGGGAGCCGCACCATTGCCTTCCTCCCCTCGGGAATCAATGCCGCGATCTTCTTTAACTTCGACATCCCGACGGTAGGGAATAGCGACATCGTTGGGAGTGGGAAACTTGATGGAAAGGGTATCCCATCTAACTTCTTCCTGGATAAGGACGTCCGACTCGGCTTTGAGTACGCGTTCAACTGGAAGGCCTACATCAAGGACGCATGGATGGGTGAGGCGGTTCAGGCCCGCGGGCCGATCGTCAACTCGGTCGCGTACTACAACCCGGACCAGGCCGTCTATAACATGGACCTTGCTAAGGCCACCGAGTACTTCAAGAAAGCGTTCAATGGAGAGCTGTGGAAGGTCGGATTTAAGCTGACGATCGAGTGGAACACGGGGAACTCTATGCGGAAGACCGCAGCGTCGATCCTCAAAGATAACCTGATGAAGATCAACCCCAAGTTCCAGATTGAGCTTGCGAGCAAGCCGTGGGGCGCTGGTTACCTCGACGACTACAAGGCGCGCAAGCTGGGCCTGTTCATCATCGGCTGGCTGTGGGACTACCCTGATGCAGATGACTGGGTGACCCCATACATGCAGAGCAGTGGCACCTACGGTGGCCGCGTCAGCATTAGCAAGCTTGCCGTCTCCCCGCAGATCGATAAACTGATCGCGGAAGGAGCAAACAGCCTCGATCCGGCGGTGCGCCAGAAGGCGTACTATGAGCTTCAGAAGATCGCCTACGATAACGCCATCGCCATCTTCCTCGCTGACGCCACTACGCGCCATTGGGAGCGGACGTGGGTCAACAACTACCAGTACAACGCGATTTGGCCCGGACAGAACTTCAGCGTGATGTCCAAGAAGATCGGCGGAGCGCCGAACTACAAGGAGCTCCTGGAGACCGTGAGTATTCCGGGGGCGAAGGTAAACCTGAACGTCGAGCCCGGAATCTCAGTGATTGGGACCTGGGACGCCGCGAGCAAGACCCGTAATGGGATCCTGATTCAGGAGTGGTAGAGACTAAAGCCTAACAGTGGCAGGGCCGGCCGTTGAAAGTTGGCCCTGCCTTTTATCGTCGGAGGCGATATGGGTGCGTACATTGTTCGTAGGCTGATGCTTCTGCCAGTCATCCTGATCGGGGTAACGCTCCTGATTTTTCTCATGATGATGCTCGTTGGGCCCGCTAACCGGGTAAGCATGTACGTTCGTCCCGGGTATAAGGGTGGAGTAGGAACGATCGAGAAACTTATCCATAAGTATGGTTTTGATCGGCCCGCTTATGAACAGTACTACACCTGGTTGGATAAGGTGGTGCATGGGAACCTCGGCTGGTCGCAATCGGCCCGGATGGGCGTGACCCAGGCCATAGGGCAAGCCTTGCCAGCAACCGCGGAACTCACCCTCTGTTCGGTATGGCCGATTATCTTCCTTGGAATATGGATGGGATTCATCTCTGGAACCCATCAAGATAAACCAATTGATCAGATTACTCGCGTGGTTGCGATCACCGGGTGGTCCCTTCCTATTTTTGTGCTGGGACTTCTGCTGCTCATGATTTTCTACGGCGTTACCGGTTGGTTTCCCCCGGGCCGGTTGAGCCTGTGGGCTCAGCAGATCGTTATGAGCTCGAAGTTTCATAACTATACGGGGATGTATATATTGGACTCCATCTTAAATGGAAACTGGCGTATCTTGCTTGATGCCCTACGGCACATGGTCCTCCCGGTGATTACACTCTCTTACGCGAGTTGGGCGTTGATCCTGCGCATCATGCGTTCCTCGATGCTTGAGACACTGCGGCAGGACTATGTTAGAACGGCGCGCGCGAAAGGGCTGTCGGAGAAGGTCGTCCTCAAGAAACACGCCCGGCGCAACGCTCTCATTCCAGTGGCGACGATCTCTGGACTGATGATTATCGGACTACTGGGAGGGGTAGTGCTCACGGAGACGATCTTCAACATTCACGGGTTGGGAAGGTTTGCGGCTCAGGCTGCGCTGGCCATGGATCTCCCGGCTATCCTTGGATTCGCCCTGTTCTATGGCTTCGTGATCGTGTTTCTTAATCTCCTCGTGGATATTTCCTACGGACTGATCGATCCAAGGGTGAGGTACGAATGAGAGGACACCGAATCAAGAATAGAACCATCCGCAAACTCCTTACAAACCCCATCTCCGTCGTGGGGCTTGTGCTTATTATCTTCTTTATCGTGATTGCGGTGGTGGCTCCGTGGATCACCAAACCTGAATACCCCGGTCAACCGTATATGATTCCCCGCTCTGGGTACAGCGCGACTCCAGAGGCCCCTAGTCCGGGGCACCTTTTTGGCACGACGGAGGGGCAGTATGACATCTACTACGGGATTGTCTGGGGGACGCGGACAGCCTTCCGGGTGGGACTTATCGTGGTCTTCTTCACCCTTCTTATCGGGGTACCGCTCGGTGCCATTGCTGCTTTCTACGGAGGGGCTATAGATGAGATCATCATGCGGATCACCGATATCTTCATGACCTTCCCCTTTCTGGTTGCGGCGATGGTGCTGGTCGTGATCCTCGGACGAGGCCTCAATAACGTGATGATCGCCATGATGGTCTTTGGTTGGATGGGGTACACCCGTATGATCCGGGGGGACATTCTTACAATCAAAGAGAATGACTACATTGCTGCTGCACATGCCATTGGGGCGAGTGACTTCCGGATCATCCTCAGGCATGTGCTTCCGAATGCAATCTACCCGATTTTCGTCATGGCGACGATGAACATTGGCTCGATGGTATTGACAGCAGCGGCGCTGAGCTTCCTCGGCTTAGGCTCGGCGGTCGGTTATGCCGATTGGGGGCAGATGATCAGTTTCGCGCGCAACTGGATACTGGGAACGCAGACCAACCCTCTTGCGTACTGGTACACGGTGATCTACCCTGGTGCAGCAATCGTTCTATTCGTTCTCGCGTGGAACCTTGTTGGCGACGCCTTTCGCGACATCCTCGACCCACGCATGCGCGGTTCGCGATAATGGGCACTTGCATAAAGGAGAATGCCTCATACAACACCCCGATCGGTATCACTCCATAGGTTTAGAATGGCATGATAGTCCGTGCGTAAACAAGGAATACATCGAGACCGCACGGACAATCGCGCCAAGATACCGAGCGACAGCTACATGGGCATAAGGGCTCACTTAAATCTCGTCCTATGGCCAGCACTCGTCATCACTGTAACTCTGTCTGCAATAAACAAGATGGATTACCCTCATTTCATTTTCCTGCTGGCTAGATAGATAACCTCTCAGCCAGCAATCCTTGACTGTTGGCAACGCTTGGAAATTGACCCTTTCACCGTTTAGTTTTTGACCCATCCCTCCGAGGTAGCTAGCGTACCTCAACAGATGCCTCTGTTGCCAATTTGTCCCTCTTAATGTACATTTGTAAATGTCACTCATGCTCAGGACTGACCGTGCCTGATATGTATGTATCTTGGACAACCTCCTTTTGTTGGTTCTAATGTTTAATTGTTGTGTACTCACGCCTCTTCTCTCCTCTGATTCATCCGGTACGAGAGGCCACTGGTGGTCAGGATGTACGCTTTGTACGCCAACCGGTCCAGCAACGCTGTGGTCAACTTCTCATCACCCAGTACCTGCACCCACTCTGAGAAGGCGAGGTTAGTGGTGATGATGGTCGACTTGCGCTCATGACGCTCCGAGAGCAGGTTGAACAACAGCTCTCCCCCAGCACGGTCGAATGGGACAAACCCTACGTGCTGCTGTCCGTTCCTGCCTTGAGCGTAACTCCTCATCCAGCAGTTCTTGCAGGAACTCCGCGTACGACCACCCACTCTCTCCTGCCCGACGAGCAAGAGCGCTGTAGCTTCTCCTTCTCCCAATCGCAGGTACCTTCAGCTGCTTAACCTGCTCCTTGATCACCGCATCAATTACCGGCATGTTCATCCTTCACCTCCCACGAGGAGAATGTCGTAGTTCGCGGCACAACCAGCCTCGATGGGATACCCCTGTAATGCCCCACTGGCACTTTCACCTTGCGCTGGACAGGGGCCTGATGTAGCCGTGGTGCCAGGGCCAGAAGGTCCTGCCATCCTGCTGCCAGCGCTTGCTCGATCGCCTGGCGTACCGCCTGTTCCCCATGGTCGAGCACCGCCGCCAGGATCTTAGAAAGTACCCGCGCCCCTTCCCGCTCACCGTGGGTACAAGCTAGCACCTGCCACAACTTCCTGTACGGCTCGCCTAACTCCGCTAACAGCTCTGGTGCCACCTGCCGCACCGCCTGTGGCTTGTGCGCTAACTCCTGCAGGTAGAGTGGCGGTACTCCACCTGACGAGTACCACGGCGCTGTTTGGTAACCGTCACCTCCTCCTTGTAACAGGTGATGCGGATGTCCTCTACTCCTACGTATGCCGTCGCTTCCAGTCTTGCCCAGTGCGACGGCACCGAATACTCTACTCCCTCGATCCGTACCAGCGCCTGCTTACTCACTTGCACCAGCTTTACCAGCCGCGCTGCAAACGGCCACTCCGGTAGAGCACGCAGCTTGTTTGCCTGTTCGGCGAAGCGGTCCACCACATTCTTACGGATGTTCCCTTGCGTTGAGATTGAATCACGCAGGCGCAAACCCCCATCTGTTGCCAGTTTTACGCTGAGCTGACAGCTTTCTCTTAGTGGGCACGCTTGCCTTTATCTCACTAGCGAACACTTC
>CAJVYM010000108.1 GCA_913009415.1 uncultured bacterium | reverse complement strand
TGCATGTTCTATCGCACGCAGCAGGTTATCCGCCGACTTTGGCCCCATCCGATCGAGACCGATCAGATTATCGCGCATGAGATGAAAAATATCGCTGACGCGGCTGATCTTCCCGCGTGCGAGGAGCTGCTCGACGAGCTTCACCCCGAAGCCGTCGATGTCGAACCCTCCCTTGCAGACGAAATGGACGATCGATTCCTTGATCCTCGCTGGGCAGGAGACGTTCAGACAGCGGCGCGCCACTTCCCCCGGCAGCCTGACGACGTCGCTTCCACAGACCGGGCAGGTGGTGGGCATGACGAACTCCTTTTCACTCCCGTCTCGCCGCTCGATCACCGGCCCGACGATCTGCGGGATCACCTCACCGGCGCGCTGCACGATCACCATATCTCCGATGCGGATGTCCTTGCGCACAATCTCGTCTTCGTTATGCAAGGTGGCGTGGGTGATCTCCACCCCGCGCAGGCGCAGCGGCTCGAGGATGGCGACCGGGGTGAGAACGCCGGTGCGGCCGACCTGTACGACGATGTCCTTCAGCTTCGTGACACCCTGCTGCGCCGGGTACTTGCCGGCGATCGCCCAGCGTGGGCTGCGCGACACCGTCCCCAGCTTCTCCCGAGAGGCGAAATCGTTCACCTTGATCACGATCCCGTCGGCCTCGTAGGGCAGGTCCGCGCGCATCCGCTGAAACTCGTGGTAGAAGGAGATTGCCTGTTCGATCCCGTGGCAGATATGACGCAGCGGATTAGTGGGGATACCGAGCGTTGCCAGCGTATCCAATAGCTTGATCTGCGACGATACCTCGATTCCCTCCAAGCGGCCGTAGTCGTAGGCGTAGAAGCGGAGCGGGCGGGTGGCCGTGACATGTGGATCGAGCTGGCGCAGCGACCCGGCGGCGAGGTTGCGCGGGTTGGCAAAGGGGGGCAGTCCGTTTTTCTCGCGTTCTTCGTTCAACCGGCGCAGGTCGCCCTTGTTGATGAACACCTCGCCGCGTGCCTCCACGAGGCGCGCCTCAACGAAGCGTGCTTCGTCGAGCGCCGGTGTGCTACTGTTTATGCTGCGCAGTCGAAGCGGGATCGAGCGCACGGTGCGCAGGTTGGCCGTCACGTCCTCGCCGTTCACACCGTCGCCGCGTGTGGAACCGCGCACCAGAATTCCATTTTCGTAGATCAGCTCGACCGAGAGGCCATCGAGCTTCGGCTCAGCGACGTAGGTCACATCATCGCGATCAAGGAGCTTGCGCACGCGGCGGTCGAAGTCGCGCAGCTCATTCTCGCTGAACGCGTTGGCCAGGCTGAGCATGGGAATGGCGTGGACCGCCGTTGGGAAACCATCCGATGGCGCTGCCCCCACGCGCTGTGTCGGGGAATCGGGGGTGATGAGTTCCGGATGCTCACGTTCCAGTTGTTCCAGCCGGCGAAACAGCTCGTCGTACTCCGCGTCTGATACCCGCGGACTATCGAGCACGTAGTAGGCGTAGTTGTGGCGCCGGATCTCCTCGCGCAATCGCTCTATCGTTTCTTTGATGTCCTGTCGCATGGCACATAAAGGGTCCCTGCGAGCCGTTGAATTGTCAAGCCGGATGCTGGGCGTGCCCAGTAGTGCATTGCACGGTAGCCAGATCGATTTGCCCGTAGAGTTTCGTGGCTGTATGATGATATGCACGATAAGAGGACGTGGCCGCTGGTTAGGGTCGTAATAGCGGCAGACGTTGCGCGTCTGCGCGATGGCCTAAATTAGCGAACTAGTGGCTGTTGTGCCAGAAACAAGGGAGGTGCAATATGGCCAATGCAAAAGAGGCGATGACACGAGTCATACAAGAACAGCCTGAAGATGCTTCATATGAAGAAATAATACGAGAGCTTGCCTTTGAACGAATGATTGAACGAGGGATAGCGGATTCACGCAAGGGCAGAGTAATTAGCAATGAGGAAATGGAGCAACGCATTCGTTTATGGCAAAAGTAAGATGGACATCAGAAGCTGAGCGATGGCTAGGAGAGATTTATAGCTATATTTCTCAAGACAACGTGAATGCTGCACAGCAGGTCATAGCCGGAATCTATAAGAAGACACAAATCCTTAAGGATTTTCCAGAGATGGGGTATAAGTATAGAACAGAGCCTGAAGGGGACATAAGAATTCTGCTATATGGGCATTACCGTATTGCATATCTTACCAGGAATGATGGGACGGTTGACATCTTGGGAGCGTTCCATGGTGCAATGCGTATAGATAGATATTTGGAGATTCTGGCTTGAGACCTCATTCTAGCGGACGGCGTCCCGCCGCTTCTGAATTCGGGCGTTGAGCAGCAAATAGCCTTATTTTAAACCTAACCATAAGGAGAATAGGATGAACGAAATACTACTCGATGTATACAAAGAGAGTAATGAGCATTTACGCGCCAGTGATAATAAACGAGATCAGACCATAGCTTTTTATCTCATCATTATCGGCCTCTTTTTCGGGTCTCTTGACAAATTCAATGGAAACTTGACTACATTTGTCACGCTCGCTATTAGTTTGTTAGGCATCGTTCTTGCGCTGAGTATCTTAAGTCTTCGCAAATAGCATATTGTATATGTAAACACAGCAATCGTTGTGCAATACATTTTAGTAAACAAATTACAGCCAACTGAAGAAACTATAAGCAATGTCTGGCAAAAGCTTATCGAAGATGGACCGTATACAACTAGCACAAGTCCAAAGCCTGGAAAGAAATTTAGAACTATGAGTACAGAAAACCTCACCTATATAGCGTTCTTGATTATTTCGTTTACCCCTTTTTATTTGATCAACTCTGAGTTATGGATGATAGGCGCACACTTTGTGTATTTGATGGTTATGGATGTAATTCCAAGCTAGATTCTCAAAATGGAGTTCATGGACGGGTATCGCGGAAGTTGGTTGTTGAAGCTGAATATTCCCAAGTCTGAGAAGTAATATCATTGCTGCCGAACACCGGCTGCAGCGGACGGGCGGGGCTGTGCTCGCCCCAGGAGATTCACCCGAAAGTCGTGGTTCGGCGCCGGCGAGTCATACCGTTAACCCGAGTCTCTGCGTGAGACACAAAGGCTTTGCTCTAGTGCACTCTCTATGCTCACTCAATATAATTCATTACTCCTAATTTACCTACCTAAGAACGACAAAGAGCCTTAATGGTTGGCTTCTCCAGATTTCGCGAGCGATTCGGAGCTTCTCTTATCCCTACTACAGCTCGACCCGCCCCTTGATTGCGCGGCCGAGGGTGACCTCGTCGGCGAATTCCAGGTCGCGGCCGACCGGGATGCCCTGTGCGATCTGGGATATCTTCACTCCCAACGGCTTCAGTAGCGAGACGATGTGCATCCCGGTGATCTCTCCCTCCAGTTTCGGCTCCAGGGCGAGGATCACTTCCTTTGTTCCTTCTTCTCTTACGCGACTCACCAGGCTGTCGATCGCCAGGTCGCTCGCCTGCACCTCGTCCATCGGTGAGATGAGCCCCCCGAGGACGTGGTACAGCCCGCGATACGTCCCTGTGCGCTCGATCTTCATGATCTCCCACGGCTGCCCGACGACGCAGATCGTCTCTTGATCGCGCCTGGGGTTGGCACAGATGTCGCACAGCTGGTCGGAGGCGAAGTTGTTGCACCGCGCGCAGCGATGAACGTCGGTCTTGATCTTCATGATGGCTTGTGCGAGGAGGTCCGTTTCACCCTGCGGTGCGTTCAGTAAGTAGAACACCACGCGCTCGGCGCTCTTGCGTCCGATCCCGGGGAGGGCCTTTAGCCGTGCGATCAGCTCTTCGAGTGGTGCGATCATAGGCCGGGCATTCCCGGCAGGCTCATTCCCTGCGTCAACGGTCCGAGCATCTCTTGTGCCTTCTGCTGCGCGCTCTTTTGTGCCTCCTGCACCGCGGCGACCACAAGGTCAACGAGCATCTCCATGTCCTCCGGGTCGACGATCTCCTTCTCCATCGCCAGGTTGAGAAGTTCTCCCTTGCCGTTTACGGTAGCTGTGACCATCCCCCCGCCGGAGCTTGCCTCGATCTTCATCTCGGCGATCTCGGCCTGCTTCTTCTCTAGCTCTTCCTGGAGTTTCTTTGCTTGTCGCATCAGGTTACCCATGTTGGCCATTCCCTTCATCATTCCTCCTTCACAATCGTTCCATCGAACACTTCACAGACGAGGTCAACCTTCTTGCGCAGCGCCTCGCTCGGCGTTGTCTTGCGTTCTACACCATTATCCAGTCTGATTTCCACGTAGTAATTCTCCCCCACGTGCCGGCGCACCATCCCCGCAAGATACTGCAAGTTGGCCGGCTTCTCCAGGCTCTCCTTGTGGAAGGTGTGGTCGGGGTGAAAGGAGATGGTCAATCTGTCTCCAGCCAGGCTCGGTGTTCCCTCGGAGAGGAACGCCGCCATCGCGATCCGCTCTTTCTCAATCTCTTTCAGCAAGACGCGCCACTTCTCCGCAAGTGCTGCGTCGATTGGGTAGGGCTGCCTTGCGTCATCGACTCCTTGTTCAATCTTCTCCTTGGCAACGTCAGTTGGAATTGGAGGATTTGTTTCTTCCTCCTGAGGTTGATCGATTGGCGGCTCCTCTATTTGCGTTCTCGAGGGAGATTCGACCGCTTGCTTGGTAGCTTTCTTCTCAGCGACTGGCCGCATTGTCCCAAGGATGAGCCCGTCTTTCTTCATCTCTTCGATCAGAGAGAGGAGTCCCACTTCGAGGATGATGCGCCGATCGAGAGAGCGGAAGATCTCCTGCTTCACGTCGAGGAGACCGCGGCAAATGGCGATGTCGCGTGTGGTGTCCCTGTCTGCCGTGATCATGCGGTCCCGTACCAGTGTGACAAGATCGCTCAGAAAGGTTTCCAGGTCCTTGCCGCGCTCGACGAGGGAGTCGATCGTCGCAAGGACCGATCTCTTGTCCCCGTTCTCGAGTGCGCCGAGGAACCCTTCGTGCACCTCGCTTCCCACCAGGCCGAGCATGTCGAGCAGCAGTTCCGCCGTGATCTCGCCTGAGGCGTAGCTTGTCGCCTGCTCGAGCATGACTATGGCATCGCGCATTCCACCGTTTGCCTTTTTCGCAATGAGGGAGAGGGCGTCATCTGCAATGGCTATTTCTTCCGTCTTGGCGATCTCTGAAAGGTGACGGGCGATCCTCTCCTGCGGGATCTTGCGGAAGTCAAACGCCTGGCAGCGGGAGATGATCGTGCGCGGGACCTTGTGTGGCTCAGTGGTGGCGAAGATGAATACGACGTGCGGCGGCGGCTCTTCGATCGTCTTTAACAAGGCATTGAACGCCTCGTTGGTGAGCATGTGTACCTCGTCGATGATGTATACCTTTGTCTTTAAGTCGGTGGGGGCGAAGGCCACTTCATCCCGCAAGCGACGGATGTGATCGATCCCGCGGTTTGAGGCACCGTCGATCTCCATGATGTCGAGCGAGCGATTGTCGATGATCGTCTTGCAGTTGGCACAGGTATTACAGGGCTCGCCCTCCTGCGGGGAGAGGCAGTTCACCGCGCGGGCGAGGATACGGGCGATCGAGGTCTTACCGATTCCGCGTTCGCCGGAGAAGAGATAGGCGTGGGCTACCTCATCCGTCATCACCGCGTTCTTGAGCGTGCGTGTGATCTCCTCTTGGCCGACGACCTCGGAGAAGCGCTGCGGTCGATAACGCCGATAGAGAGAGATGTGGTAGGGTTCTTTGGTCACTTGTTGGATCACCATTCCTGGTCGGGGAGACTGGATTTGAACCAGCGACTTCCTGCTCCCAAAGCAGGCGCGCTACCAGGCTGCGCCACTCCCCGCAAGTATTGATTATAAGTGGGGAGCCCTGCGCGATCAATCACAGCGTTGGAGACCTGTCTGCGTGCGGAGACGCACAGGCAGGCAAGCTCCAACGCCACGTAAGATGCCGATGCTTTCGTAGCGTGACAGTTCATCTGCCACGTTCAGGCAATCCTCAAGACAACACTGGGCACCGGGCCTAACGCTCGTATAACTGGTAGTGAGGGAATACAAGACAGGACAGTCGGTGGCCGGCCCCGTATACTTGGGTGAGGACCCTTTGAGGCTGGCTCGTCCTAACGCTTGTGGGTCTCTACAGACGCCACATACTGTAACAAGACACAACCTGCGGGGCCGTACCACGGATCAGCTTGATGTAGGCCTCTTTGGCGCTACGTATCTAGCCGCGAGCTTGTAGACCGCCCTGCCTTGGACTATTCCTCACTGGGAACCCTCTCATCTTAGCACATCGGAGGCGATCGGTCA
>CAJVYM010000107.1 GCA_913009415.1 uncultured bacterium | reverse complement strand
TTCTGCTCTGTAGTGACACTAAGTAGTGTGACAGATGCGTTGTAGCATGTCTTAGTCATTGTTCTTTTTTTTTTAATGATACGGCGACCACCGAGATCTACACTCTTTCCCTACACGACGCTCTTCCGATCTCCGCTATATCCGGGTGCGAATCCACGATGCGCCTAAGCAGGCTCGTCCCCGAACGGTGCGCCCCGATCAAGAATATCGGGTTAACATCGTCCCACTGACTAATAACTCATCAACATGCTTCACCGGTTGAGTGAACAGACCACAAGGTGTAGTGTCGCTTGGCATGATGGCGCTTCCGTACCCCCGTTCGTTGCCCGAGTTCCAGCGGCTCTTCCCCGACGAGGGGGCCTGCGTGTGCAGCGGAACCACCTTCAAGCCTACATCAACGAGTTCGCCTTTCGGCACAACCGGCGATTCTGGAAGTTCTCGGCGTTCCAGCGCTTGCTCCAACTCGGACTGGTCACCCGGGCGCCGAGCTACCGCGACCTCTACGACGCCCGCGGGCTCGGGGAAAGCGTCCATCCGCGAGGATCGCGGGTCGAGACTGGCCTCCGAGGTGCTCGGACACAAGATGTAGGGGCCTGTTCGCTCAACCGGTGAAGCATGATAGCCCAATATTTCGTTCCATCACATTCAGAGCACTTCATGATTTGCGAAGAAGGCTGGGGTGTTCGAAAGAGACGATCATGGAAATGATAGATGAATGCGTGAATACATTCTTCGTCCGCAGCCTTCAACTGGATGCCCTCACTCTGAGCTTGGAGTATGAGTGAATGGACAACCCAACCGACTTTATGGCCATCTTAAACCCCGAAACTTGAGATTGGAAGAGGCTTACTCTATCAAATATCGGGTTTATACTCCCTATACTCTTCGATCACCCTCTCTAGATATTCCCGAGCCGCATCACTCCCCTCCTCCGGTGCCCAGGGCGCCATGTCATTCTTGTGAATGGGGTTAAATGGTCCGGGCTTGGTCTCGTAGAAAATCGAACCACTCTCAAGAGAAACGACTGTGTGCCACGCGCCGACCGGTATTTCAGCGCCAACAACTCCGCTTCCTGCACGAAGCTGGACCACACTCTCAACCCTTCCGTCATCCTCGAATACCACTAGCGCAACATGCCCCCGTATGACGAGAAATGCCTCGGGCTTTGGATCGGTCAGGTGTCGGTGCGGACGAATGTAAGATCCCGGCTCCATGGCATTCAATAACCGCTGCGACGGCTCGTTGTGGCTCTCGTGAAAGTTGAAGTTCTTCCGTAATCGTGGACTCTTATGCGCCTCTTCGGACAATGCATCCATCATATTATTGTCTATCATTTTCACGGAAATTCCCTCTAGATAGCAACAAATACGAACCACAAAACTATGACGATGATGCCCTTGTAACTTCTAACATTATCCTTTCCACCCGATCGAAAAGCTTCTCCCGATCGAAGTGCTCCTGCGCGTAGGTCAAGGCGTTTGATCCCATACCGTCTCGCTCTCCAGCACTCATCCGATACATCGCCAAAACACACTGGGCCAACTGACCTGGACTCTCCGCTGGGCAGTTCAAGCCACAATGGGCCTCATCCACGAGCCGCGCCCCCTCGCCGTCCAGTGCAGCAATGATCGGCTTCCCGCTCGCCATGTATGATTGCACTTTGCCAGGTATGGTCAGAGAAAAGATTGGCTCGCGCTTCAGGGTAACAAGCATTACGTCCGCCTCACCAAAAAACCGGGACATCGCCTCAGGCGGGAAACACCCCAAAAGATGGAACTGATCACCAAGTCCACGCCGTTGAACTTCCTTCCTGACCCACTCGAAGCGACGTCCATCACCAAGGATCACCCAATGAATGTCGCCATTCTCGGCTATCAACTCAGCG
This sequence comes from uncultured bacterium, assembly GCA_913009415.1. GTDB lineage: Bacteria > Bipolaricaulota > Bipolaricaulia > UBA7950 > UBA9294 > M55B144. Next base: position 4,887 of record CAJVYM010000107.1, on the reverse strand, counting down.
GCACGCAGAATCGTCTCGAAATCCTGGGCAGCACCGATGTTGCCGGCAAACATCACCCGAAAACCATCGGGTAGCGCGGGAAGCTCATCCCCATCTCTAGCTGGGAGCGCCTCCACGTACTCAGGCTCAACCCAGTTTGGGAAGTACTCGATCTCGCCGGTGTAGCCACCGACCTTCTTGATATTCTCGAAAAACCCCCGTGACGAGACTAGGATTCGGTCACATCGGCGATAAATGAAGCGAACCACCCGCCTCACCGCTCCAAGCAGCCTCTCAGAACGGATCGCTCCCGTCGCCGCCAAGCTCTCGGGCCAAAGGTCCAATACCCAAAAGAGCATGGGAATCGACCGAAGCTGCTGCATCACAATCGCCGGTATCCCAATCGTCACCGGCGATGTGTCGAAGACGAAGATCACGTCATACCTGTCGCGGCAGTAAAGGGGCACCAGCAGACAAGCCATCAAACAGGAGGACACGTAGTTGAGTAAAAGGTTCCTCCCCCTACCCTTCCCTCGCGGGATCAGCGGAAAACGGCGAACCTTGATCCCCTCATACTCCTCGGCATGACGCCGCCACACGCCGTACCCAGGATAGAAACGCCCCTCGGGATAGTCCGGCACACCCGTATAGACAGTAATCTCGTGCCCCCGCGCCCTGAGTCCAAGGGCCAGATCGTTGATCCGAAAGTTCTCTGGCCAGAAGTGGTTGGTGACGATCAGCACACGCATAACGCCCCTCCCCACCGACGCGCCACCGCCAGTCGCAGTCTAAAATTCGCTCCAGACCGTTCTCTTCACATAGTTGGTGTAGCTGAGAATGATCCTCACCACCTTGGCCGACACGTTCGGCATGCTGTAGTCGGCCACCTGACGAAGCAACCGCTCCTTACCCCGCGGTTGCTCTTTCAACACTTCGATCGCTTGGAAAACCCGCTCCAGCTCAAGGCCAACCATCATCACCGACGCCTCCTCCATCCCCTCCGGACGTTCATGTGCCTCGCGGATATTCAAGGCGGGAAAGTTCAAGATCGAGGATTCCTCCGTGATCGTCCCGCTGTCGGAGAGCACTACCCATGCGTGTTTCTGCAGGTGGACATAGTCGCTGAAGCCCAAAGGCTTCATTAACTCCACCCGATCATCAAAAGTCACACCCATCGCCTCCACCCGGTTACGGGTACGAGGATGGGTGGAGACGATCACACGCCGCCCGTACCGCTTCGCAAGGCCGTTGAGGACCGCAACTAACTTGAGGAAGCTCGCATCCGGTTCGACATTCTCCTCTCGGTGGGCGCTGACCACGAAATATTCGCGGGGCTCCAGGCCGAGTCGTGCCAACACATCCGAAGAGTCGATCTTCTCTCCGTAATGGTTGAGCACCTCGAACATGGGGCTTCCTGTCTTGATAACCAAGTCCGCAGGCAGGCCCTCACGCAACAGATACTCACGCGCAATGTCGCTGTAGGTTAGGTTGATGTCGCTGATGTGGTCGACGATCTTTCGGTTCGTCTCCTCGGGAACGCGCTGATCAAAGCAACGATTCCCCGCCTCCATGTGAAAGATCGGGATCTTCCGCCGCTTTGCCGGGATCGCCGCCAGGCAGCTATTGGTATCCCCCAGCACCAACAACGCATCCGGCTCCTCCTGCGCCAGGATCGGATCCAGCTTGATGATCGTCCGACCGATCGTCTCGGCTGCGTTGCGGCCGGCCGCACCCAGAAAATGGTCAGGCTTGCGCAGCTCCAGGTCCTGAAAGAAGACCTCGTTGAGTTCGTAGTCGTAGTTCTGCCCAGTGTGGACCAGACAATGATCCGTGTAACGATCGAGGACCGCCATCACCCGGGAGAGACGAATAATCTCCGGGCGGGTACCCACCACGGTCATCACCTTGATCTTCTTCACGCCTCCACCTTGCAGAAGTAGGTATCCGGTCGATCGCGATCGAAGATCTCATCCGCCCAAAAGAGGACGATCATTTCCCCCTCCCCCACATTCTCAATCGAATGGGTGTAGCCCGGTATGATGTCCACAATCTTGATCTCTGCATCATCAAGCGGGTACTCAAGGATCTCCTCTGAATCGATCTGCCGAAAACGAACAACCCCGCGCCCCTGAACCAAACAAAACTTCTCAATCTTCGTGTCGTGGTAGTGGTTGCCGCGGCTAATACCGGGGCGGGTCTTGGAGACGAAGATCTGCCCAAAGTGCTCCGACTTGATCAGCTCAAAGAGCCAACCACGATCATCGGTGAAGAGATTGACCGGATAGGCGAACTGATCCTCGTCCAGGAACGACAGATACGTGGCATAGAGGCGCCGCATCAACCCATCGGAGAGGTCCGGCACCACCAGCGTCTCGCGCATCTCCCGGAGCCGACGAATCCGGTCGGCCAAATCCCCAAGCGTTATCCTGAAACTCGGCGTGACCGTGTATCGCGTTTGCGCCGGGTCCACCCCTCCCACCTCCAGACAACGCAAGAAGGCAACCACGACGTCGTCAATGTACACCAGCTCCAGCTCGGTATTCGGATCGTTGATCGCAATATCAAGACCCCTGGCGAGATTGTGGCAGAAGGTCGCCACCACGGTGTTGTAGTTGGGCCTCGACCACTTCCCGAACACGCCGGGGAGACGGAAGATCGCGATAGGCCCGCCGGTTCGCTCGTGAAACGCAAACAGCGCATCCTCGGCGGCCTTCTTGCTCCGCCCATACGGGTTGCCGCGCTCTGCCTGAATCGAAGAGGAGAGGACTACGAGCGCCTTGGCTCCGCGTCGCTCCAGGGCATCGATGACACCCTGGGTCAATCCGACGTTACCCGTCTCGAACTCCTCCTCGGTCTCCGGCCGGTTGACACCCGCTAGGTGGTAGATCACATCCGCGTCGCCAACGAGGGCATCCAGAGTGGCGGCATCATCCTGCTCCGTGAAGGTATGAACATCCACATCGTCTCGTCGGCACAACGCAGTGACCAGATTCTGCCCAATAAATCCTGCGGCACCCGTAACCAGAATGCTCTTCATATTCCCCCTCACGTCATATCTGAGCCGACCAGGTGCGTCACCGCGGCAACTGTTCAGTCCGGTTCGATGGAGGTATTTCCCTCTCTCCACTTCACGAGTTCCTGTTGGATGAAACGGAGCCCGAGAAGCCTTTCCTTGATCTGCTCGACATTCAGACGATCGGTGTTGTGCGAGGTGTAGTCCGCGGCCTGCGACGCCTCCTCGCTCCCCTCGACAAAGTACTTCGCGTAGTTGAGATCCCGATCATCCGATCGAATCCGGTAATAACCACCAAGATCCTCCGCATGCGCCATTTCCTCACGCGTCAACAGCGTTTCATACAGCTTCTCACCGTGTCGCGTACCGATGATGCGAACATCGTTAGCGGCCTCGAAGAGCTCCTTCACCGCCACCGCAAGATCACCAACAGTGGATGCCGGCGCCTTCTGAATAAACGTATCTCCCTGCCCTCCATTCCCGTACGCATAGAGGACCAAATCCACTGCATCATCGAGCGACATCAAGAACCGTGTCATATTCGGGTCTGTTACCGTAAGCGGCCCCCCCTCCTTGATCTGCTTGACGAACAAGGGAATCACCGACCCACGCGAGGCCATTACGTTGCCATAACGAGTGCAACAGAAAATGGTTTTATCCGAATCAACAAAACGAGACTTCGCCACCACAAGCTTCTCCATCAGCGCCTTGGACATTCCCATCGCGTTGATCGGATAGACCGCCTTATCGGTACTCAGAGCGATAACACGCTGCACCCCTTGCGCCACAGCCGCATTCAACACGTTTTCCGTGCCGAGCGCGTTTGTCTTCACCGCTTCAAGCGGATAGAACTCGCACGACGGAACCTGCTTGAGGGCCGCAGCCTGGAAGACATAATCGACCCCCCGCATCGCCGGCAACAGGCTGTCATAATCCCGCACGTTCCCGATGTAGAACTTCACCTTCGGATTCGCGAGGCGAATCCGCATATCCTCCTGCTTCTTCTCATCCCGGCTGAAAATTCGGATCTCCTTGATTTCCGTATCGAGGAAACGGCGAAGAACGGCATTACCGAAGGAGCCGGTGCCGCCGGTGATTAGGAGAATTTTCTCATTAAACATAATTACAACCCCTTATGCCATCTGGATATTTTCTTAATAAACATCCATAAACATCACAGATTCGCAATTCAGTTATATTTTTTTGGAAAGCACCACGTACGTTTTTCCCCATCTGTTTCATCACTGCTGGTATACTTCTACGTGGAAACTTGTATGTTTCCAGCCGGAGGGCAAGGGCATTAATTTGTCTCTTAAATATCTAGAACCAAAAACAATCTCACCAACTTTTAGATTATGTCGACTTAACAACTGACGTAGCGTGCGTGGACAGAGCCAACATGTATGCTCCGGATTATTGCCCACCTCTTTACTGATCGCTGCTTTAATTGTATGCTTCCAATACCATGGATTGGGCGTTGAAATAATTAAACGACTTTCGCTATGCATATGTCGTTTGCAGCTTTCCAGAAAGCCATGAAAGTCTTCTAAATGCTCGATAAGATCCCCCGCCATTATTACATCAAATTTCCTTCCAAGATCAAATTGTTGAGCATCAGCAAATATTATATTGAAGCTGTTGAGCATCAGCAAATATTATATTGAAGCCACGTTCATTGAGGTAATCAACGCCAGATTTATATAGATCGATTCCAACGATGCTGGACGATACCTCCTTAAGAGCCTTGTGCAGCCAGTATTTACTCTTATAGTGTCCGTCCAGAAACGCCTGTTTTCAACGGCAACCCGTTGATATTGTCGATCGACAAACCTGCATTTTGGGTCGACCCGGATAAACCCCATCGTTTTCCACCCGAACCGCGCAATGATCACGGG
>CAJVYM010000106.1 GCA_913009415.1 uncultured bacterium | reverse complement strand
TCATCGTGACAAGGGCAAGTCACACAAGGAGGCGATCATTGCGGTCATGAATCGGTTTATTCACGTTCTCTACGCCATTTGGAGGGATAATCGACCCTACTACCCCTTGACACAAGCATAGCTTGTTCCAGTACCTCCAGGCCATCAACCCGCGGCATATTGATGTTCAGAATAAAAAGATCCGGTCGCCACACGTCAGTGTATCCCCCTCTTCTCAACAAGAAATCTAGGGCGATATCCCCATCATTCACAACGGCGATCTCCCACGCTGGCTTCTTCTTGAACGCTCTAACAAGCGGTCTTGCGGCATCTGGTAAGTCCTCTGCGATCAACACGCGGCGCACTTGATCTCTCATGATCCTCCCTTCTGCAAAGTCCACTGATGTCCGAGTTCTTCAGAGTGCTAGTTCTAAGGCTTAGCGACGCATCGAACTATCTACTTCCTCTGATCCTCCTCAACGTCGTTCACATCTGCATAGGAAATGAAACCCTGCCGCTCGAAATCTTCATCGAAGACAAAAGCTTGCCGAATGCCTTCTCGCCTCATAACCGAAAAACTAACCTGATCGACAAGGCTGACCGACCGGCTTCCCGCGGCAAGCAATGCCTCAACGGCTGGCCGATGGATGTCTTCATTCACCCAAACTACATCCAAGATGGGTACCACGTCATGATGCAAAGCGCGTACGGCTTCCAATCCCAGCCGTCTTTGCACTAGTGCGTAGGTCTCTACCAACACGTAACTATGGGTGAGTAGTGGTCTATCGGATCGGAGGAGCCGCTTCCAAATCACGTTGGCCACCATGTGATGTTCGTCGTCCCGATCGAGCACTGCATACAGGGCCGAAGTATCGACAAAGACAGCGTCAAGCCTCGGCATAGTATGACTCAAGTTCCCTGTCGTGCTGCTCGGCCACATCGTGCTGGCCAGAGGCGAAACGGCCTGCAACTGCCAACGCGCGCGTTCGAACACTCTCGCTGCGCGATAGGTACACATCAACAGCCTCGCGGATCAACGCCGCCACGGAAACACCGCTTCGAGCCGCTTCAGCTCTCAGCGCCCGCATCTGTTCCTCGTCAAGCTGAACCTGTGTGCGATGCATCTTCCCCCTCCTCACTTACATGGGCATTATACAGCATTGCGTCACATCTTTACAGCATGTTATCCCCTTATCGTCAGAAGCATACCCATGAGCAAAGACAGCTTCTCCTCACTGGTCAGCACGCGGTGGAAAGGAGGCCTCGTTTCCCCGGGAATCGATGATGTAATAAGGATCGTAGCCTCCGCTCTCGTCATATTCGTGTCTCCAGATGAGGAAGCGGTCTTGTCCAATGGAGCAAATATCGTTTCCTAAGCAGAGGACGTGAAGTTCTCCACTCGGTACGTCCATGCGTAAGATCAGATCGCTCGTTACCGAGCACGGCGCTTCGAAGAGGATCGCGGTCTCATCCTGGGTCCAGCAGAGGTTCATCACTCCGGCGAGAGGAGGGACATCCGGCCAGTACTCGGAACAGCGTCCCAATTCGTATGGATTCGTGTGAGCGCTCTTGCCAATGCAGATGACCCTGCCGTTTGTCGGGTCAACTACAATGACTTCATCCGCCTCGTGCAGGGTGAAATCGGGCTTTTCTAGCACGCCGCGATTGGGGATCGCCCGCACGAACGCCAGCCGGCGCTCAGATGGTGACAGGGTTGGAAGTCCGTCCCACACGTCGTTGTTGGTAAGGTACCGCTCTGTCCTAGTTTCGAGATCATAGACCACGATCTCCTGAGCGCGCCCTTCGCCTCGTGTGAAGGCGATTAGACACCCAAGAGGTGAACAGTTCGCAAAACCAGCGATACCAACCGTGAGGATCAGTACGCAGACTGAGAGTGTAACGCGAAGCACCTTGCTTACGCTCATCTTGTCACTTCATCTTTGATCTTCACGTCCACATCGACATCCACTCGGTAGCGTTCTTAGTGCAGCTTGATCAACGAGCATCGTCATTATCACGGCGTCCAGCGAGCAGCATCCGTGAGAGAGTTTCTCGGAGCGGTGGTAGCTCCTGCCGGATAGTCTCGAAAATTCGCCGCAGGTTAACCCCAAAGTAGTCGTGAATGACCTTATCGCGCATTCCGGCCATTTCGCCATGGGATCTCTGGTTAGCGTTCCTTGAGGGAATGAGGGAGCTTCTTCGCCGCTTCTCCGATGATCTCCAAAGCGCGGATAACCGCAAAGATGGTTTTATCATCACCCTTGAATGTAGGGTAACTCATCCCCTCGATAAATTTTTCCGCTTTGTTGATGGCATCTAGGATATCGCGCAAGTAGTCCGTGTATTCTCTATCGGTCAAATTGGCACGACCTCCCTTAAGATGTGACGGCCGATAGCAGGTTTCAAAGTCTCCTTTTCCACTAGATCTACCTTCACCCCCAAGAGATCACTAAGGTAGTTCTCCAGGGCGATAAACTGGAGCAAGGTCAGCGGGCGATCGTCGAACTCCACCAGCAGATCCAGATCGCTTCCTATGTGCTGATCGCCCCGCACATAGGAACCGAACAGGCCAAGCGGCCGCACTCCATACTGCTGGCGCAGTTCAGGAAGATGGAGGCGCAAAATGCTCCGAACACGCGCAAGATCAATATTTTTGTCAGTCATTACTGACCACCTCTTACAGACTAATTACGCTGCCCTCCACTTCCGTTGCCACTACATGCGAGGATCATTCAGCGCCAAGCCTGCAAAAGATTATGCCCCGTTTTGACACCTCACGGCAAATACATCTGTCCCTGTGTTCTCCAACGCGTTTTCTCTTTAGAACTACGTATTTGTCTGTCGTTCGCTAAAGTGCTATATTGGTTACGGGAAGGAGGTGTGGTTGGATGCGCTTGAACGGCTGGCGGTGGATTCTCTTTGTGGGGCTTGCTCTTGCTCTCATGATGGCTTTCGTAGCTACGGCGACCGCCCAGAATACCGATTGGTCGACGCTGATTGAGCGGGCGAAGCCGGCGGTGGTGTGGATCGTTGTTGAGACTTCGGAGGGCGCCTTCGCCGGAAGTGGGGCGATCATCTCGCCCGATGGGTACATCCTCACCGCTGGCCATGTTGTCAAGGGAGCGAATAAGATCACAGTGGTGGTGGAGGAATCCAAGGAGTACTCAGCGACAATCGTCAATGCGGATTACGACATGGACGTGGCTCTTCTCAAGATTTCCGCAAGTGGGCTTACATGGCTCGCTCTCGGGGATTCCAGCAAAGTGCGCTACAATGAAGAGATCCAGGTGCTCGGCTACCCATTGCCGCAAGAGGGTGTGGGGTACATTGCCGTCGCCGGAAAGGTGCAGGGATTCAGATCCTACAAGGATGTTACACTCATCCAGCACGACGCTCCCACCGAGGCTGGCCACTCTGGTGGCCCGGTGATCGACGCGCAAGGAGAGATCATCGCCGTTCACACGAGCTGGATCGGTGGTAAGCACTCCAAGTACACGATCGGCGTGGCGATTAATTCGGTAAAGCGCATTATCCCTTACGGGGTGTTGCCCAGCGGGCCTTCGCCGGTACAACTGGCAACCGGGCCCACTGCTCACGTTGGTCCGATTCGAGTTCCCCAGGACTATTCAACCCTGCAAGCTGCAATGCAAGCGGCAGGCGAAGGAGCTGTGATCAAAGTATCAGCCGGGACTTACCAAGGCGATATTAGCATCACCAAGTCGCTTTCCATCGTGGGCGAAGAAGGGGCCATACTAGCAGGAACGCTCAAGATTCGAGGCGTGCAGAACGTAAGCTTTGAGTCCTTCGAAATACGCGGTGGCGTTGAGATATATGGCTCTTCCTCAGTGACGCTGAGTCGTTTGACGATCCAGCAAAGCCCCGCTGTGGGGATCACCATGGAGAGGTCTTCGGCCTCAATCCTGAACTGCACTATAGAGGATTGTGCCGGCCCTGGCATAGATGCCGCGTTTGGCTCTCAGGCTACATTGCGTGAAAACAAGATACTTCGTAATGCTGGCGATGGGGTATCGCTCTCGTTTGGGTCTCAGGCGCGCATTATTGGAAACACCATCGTGGAGAACACCGGATATGGAATCAGCGCCAGCAGCGATGTCACAGTTATTGGCGATCACAATCTTGGCTGGGCAAACGCGCGAGGGGCAATGAGAGGCGCAGTCTCTTATGATGCGAGCCCGTGCATTCGAATTCCAGAGGATCTTGACGAAATGCAACGTATCCCGGAGGGATCAACTGGCACATTGGTCTTTGTCTCACCAGGAACGCACGCGGTGAATCTGTTAATACGATCAAGCCTCACTCTACGGGGAGCTATGGGACAGTCTGCTAAATCGGGCGTGGAAGGCGTAGTGAATAGGAGTTCTGCAACCATTTGCGTGAGCGCGGAAGCTGCAGTAACAATCGAGAACCTAGTAATCTCAGGGAGTACTACGGGCCTAGAGGCATGGGGAAAAGCACATGTTACCCTTACTGGCTGCACGATCTCCGACAACGCAGATTCCGGCCTGGTCGCAGCAGAATCGGCCCAGATCGCTCTTGTAGACTGCACTGTATCCCAGAATGGCGGAACTGGACTCTATGTAACTGACAACTGTCAGCTTAGCCTTGAACGCATCATAGTTTCAGATAATCACGACAGTGGTCTCTTAGCGGCGGGCACGACTCAGCTGACTATTGTAAACTCCACTGTTTCCGGTAATGAAGGGCTGTGCGGCTTGAGAGTTACAGGCTCCGCCACAGCTAGTTTTCATGACAGCAATATCCGCGACAACGAAGATATAGGCCTACTTTCGAACGAGTTGTCTCAGGTCTCTCTTAACAACTGCACTGTGTCCGGAAACAGCTCTGCCATTTTTACAGCAGGGGAGGCTCGGATGACTATTCAGAACTCGTTGATCTCGGAAAACTATGACGGACTAATAGTACACGATGCTGCCGTGGTCACTATCGAAGGCACCTCAATCCTGAACGCTGGAGAGTATGCAGTCGAAGTCCGTGATCACGCACATGTATCCATCCGGGACTCACAACTCCTTGACAACCGCAATGGAGTCTTGCTCCAAGACCTCGCGGTAGCGAAGATCACGGGGGTTACCTTTTCCTCCAATGAGGTGATGAGTATTGAGATCCTGGATTCAGCGCGTGCGCACATCTCTGGCAACTCTATAGAGGGTAGCAGTATTGGCATCTATTGTGAGTCAACGGGCGTGATTTCAGGAACAGGGAACAAGATGTTCGACAACTATCTCGATCTCTGGGGAAACCTTCCCGGCAGTTTGAGAGTTCCGTTGACTAAGGAAAGCGAAACAGAGATTGAATGGCCAGATACTCGCTATTCCAGCTTGCAGGTCGCCGTAGATGCACTTATTCCAGGCGGCAAACTTATTCTAGAATCTGGAAAATATGGATCCGATATAACGATTGCTAAGGAAATACGGATTGAAGCAGCAGAAGCGGCCGATGTAACCCTAAAAGGGTCCGAATCCGCGCTTTCCTTGGTCGGTACAGCCAAGGTAGAGCTTGTGGGCGTAAAGATTAGTGGCGGAGCCTTCGGAATCACCATAGCATCGAGTGCTTCAGCAACTATCAGCCACTGTAGTATTTCCTGTGGGGACTGGTCCCGTGGCGTTCAACTCATGGGGAAAGCACAGGCAACTTTCCAAGATTGTATTGTAAGTGAGAATATGACGGGCTTTAGCCTTTATCACTCAGCACATCTAGAGCTTCTTGACTGCACTCTTTCGGCTAACTCACATGGCATAAGCATTTACGATAACGCGCAAGCACAAATCATTGGATGCACAATCTCCGGTTTCGAAGGCGATATGGGGACAGTACAGTTTGGCATTGAGCTTAATGACTTATCCGAAGCTGTTATCTCCAGCTGCGTTATCTCCTCTTTTGGCCCAGCTCCCTCATTGTCAGCCGGGATCATACTTTCGGACTCATGCAAGGTTATATTAAGAGATATGAAGATAATTAATAACGGCGGTTACGGCATCTCCATAGAGCAGAGCCCTTGCGACAATGTAGACCAGCTTTTTGGCGGCCAAGTTATGGGTAGCGGTAATGTCATTCCGGGGCCAGAAGAGCCGGACGGTAACCAGAGAGGCGCCCTTTGTCCTGCGTATCCCGGAGATCCTTGGCCAGAAGGGTTCTTGAAGCAATAGCGGGAGACCAAATTTATCAAGAAGGGAAAAAACCACGAGACAGAAAGGAGGACAAATGAGGACTAAGCTTATATCGATAAGTATTGCAGTAATGCTCCTTGTATCCATGATAGCTCTTGTGACTAATTACGGCATTCAGGCAGCAGGATCAGCCGGTGATTTGCACACCTGGGCGCAAAACCACTCATACTCGACCACTTGCCCGGAGAAGGACAACGTGGATGTTCCTCTGTTAAGCCAGCACCCGATCGGCCAATTCCGGATAGTCGTTACCAACCCGCAATACCCACTCGTTCCCGGCGACAACTATTGCCCTCCCAATTTCAACTTGATGATTCCCTGTAGTCTTGCTACAGGGCCACGATAGTGGCATGCTGTCCCTATGGGACAGCATGAAGTTGTGAAAGGGTATCATTGTGCATATCAACTGCACTATCACATAGTGTTTCCGGTGAAGTACAGGAAGGCATTACTGTCGGATGAGATAGTAGTGGCAATTAAGGAGATATTGTTAGGGATAGAGGAGCGGTACGAGATAACGATGGAGCAGATTGGCTGTGACCGTGATCATATTCACGTGCTATGTAGTGCGCATCCGAAATATGCACCGGGGCAACTGGTGCGTGTGATGAAGAGCATCACAGTGCGGGAAGTATTCAAGAGGTTCCCGAAGCTCAGGAA
>CAJVYM010000105.1 GCA_913009415.1 uncultured bacterium | reverse complement strand
CTTGATGCACCGTGTCTACCCGTATGAATCCCGGTCTGCCTTGTGGATCAGGACGTCTTCGTTCTCCCAGTTGAGACGAGGATGGCTTGGTCTTCTCGATGGTTAGGACGTGATTACGGTAGAACGAGCCTTGCCGTAACCGATACAGATGAGCGGCGGAGATCTCACTGAGCCGCTGGTACTCACTCCTACCAAACAGGTTGTACTCTCGTTTGAAGATGGCCACTGTTGCCTTACCTGACAGTCGCTCGTTATTGTTGTCCAGTTCAGCCAACAGGAGCTGATCCTCTCTGGTGTACTTAGTGGGGAAAGAATAGCGCTTGTAGGGTTTGATGCGTACATGACCGCTACGGCGAAACTGGGTGATGAGCCTTGTCAGTTGTGAGCGAAAGCGCCGGTAAAACCGGCATGGAGGAGGTGGTGAAAGTCCACCACGTAGTAAGGCGTAGCGAGCCGCTACGGACCCGAGTTATGCGTCGGCTACCCGTAAGGGGGCGGCGAAGCGTTGGCGCGGGGCTGCGCAGGCGAGGTATTGAGCTCCGAAATCATGGCTTTGGTGCGTCGACCTTGTACTCATATGGGGAAGACAACACGGTGCGTAGCGTTAAGCGAGGTGCGTACCGGCCCACGGAGTCCGAGACCCTCTGCATGTGTGGAAGCTCCATGCGCGGGAACCGGGAGAGCCCGGAAGCGACTGAGCGAGTTCCGAACTCAGTCCGGCTGGGGAAGGTCAGAGACCAGAATCCCAGCATGTACGTGACCGGGCAGTCGGACAGGCCCATAGTACCTTGGAAGCCGTCGAACAAAGGTTGTCAACCGGGAGAGACCGGCCACCGACCGGCGGAGATGGTGGAGGGAAGGGGTCTGACCAAGGGGAACTCGGTTGAGTCTAGCACACACCGGACACAGAGCCGGAGGGAGCGACATGGCGAACTCTAAACGGGCACGAACTGGGAAACCGGGGATACAGCCAAGAGGAAGCACCTACATTGATCCCAGAGGTGTGTCACAGGGACTGGAACGAGTACGGGAAGCAGCGAGACGGGACGCAAGTCTTTGTTTCACCAATCTGCTGCACCACATAACGGAAGAGATGCTGCGGGAGGCGTATAGAGCGCTGAATACAAAGGCAGCACCGGGAGTGGATGATGTAACGTGGGCGGAGTATGGAGAAGGCCTGGAAAACAGGCTAAGGGACCTGCACGGCCGCGTGCACAGAGGTAGCTACAGAGCCCGACCCTCATTGAGGACTTACATACCCAAGACTGATGGCCGCATGAGGCCGATAGGCATTGCCGCGTTGGAGGACAAGATTGTCCAACAGGCGGTGGTGTGGGTATTGCAAGAAATCTACGAGGAAGACTTTCTTGGGTTCAGTTACGGATTTCGCCCTAGACGGAGCCAGCACAATGCGCTGGATGCCGTATGGGTGGCGATCATGCAGCGAAAGGTGAACTGGGTGCTGGATGCGGATATCCGCGGATTCTTTGATTTCATCGATCATGGATGGATGATGAAGTTTGTGGAGCATCGTATTGGTGACCAGCGGGTATTGCGGCTGATTAGGAAGTGGTTAACGGCCGGGGTATCGGAAGACGGGCAGTGGTCGAGCACAGTGGTAGGGACACCACAGGGTGCAACAATATCGCCGTTGTTGGCGAACATTTACTTGCACTATGTGCTTGATCTATGGGTAGAGGCGTGGCGGAAGCGTCATGCCCGAGGCGAGGTATACATTGTGCGTTATGCCGATGACTTCGTGATGGGGTTTCAGTACCGGGATGATGCAGAAGCGTTTCACCGTATGCTGGGGGAACGAGTGCAGAAGTTTGGGCTGGAGCTGAATACGGAGAAGACTCGCCTGTTAGAGTTTGGCCGATTTGCCATAGACAACCGGGCAAAGCGGGGCGAGGGGAAGCCGGAGACCTTCGAGTTTCTTGGGTTCACCCACATCTGTGCACGCCGTCGCAAAGACGGAGGTTTTGTGGTGCAGAGGAAGACCATCGCCAAACGGTTGCGGATGAAAGTCAAAGGAATCACGAAGGAACTGATGCGGAGGCGGCACGACCCGGTGTCCGAACAGGGCAGGTGGATTCGTAGTGTCGTGCGTGGGTATTTCAACTACCACGCAGTGCCTGGCAACATCTACGCGCTGGGACGGTTTCATAAGCAGGTATCCCGTGCATGGTTGCGGGCCCTCCGGCGGCGAAGCCAGAAAGGCCGAGGGTTGACCTGGGTGCGCATGCAGAAGCTTCTTGATACGTGGCTACCGCGGCCCCGGATTCTACATCCATATCCCAATCAACGCCTCCGCGTCATCAACCCGAGGTAGGAGCCGGATGAGCGTAATTCCTCACGTCCGGATCTGTGCGGGGGGCACCCGGCGACGGGAGTCCCTACCGCGACGGACAAAGGATACATCTGGGAATTGCGCGGGTTTCCGGTCCGCTGGTCTTCGTTAAGGGGGCCGAGGATGTCAGCTACGGGGAGATTGCGGAGGTGATCACCTCGTTCGGCGAGGTCCGCCGCGGTCGCGTTCTCATCATAGATGGTGATACAATCGCCATCCAGGTCTTTGAAGGGACGAGTGACTTCTCCTCAGCCAATACGAAGGTGCGGTTCAGCGGCCACTCGCTGACAGTGAAGGTTTCAGAGGAGATGCTCGGACGCGTCTTCGATGGAACGGGAAGACCAATCGACGGTGCTCCTGCCCCGATCGGCGGGGAGGAGCGCGACATCAACGGTGCAGCGATCAATCCGGTGAGCCGGGTCTACCCGAAGAACTTTATTCAGACCGGGATCTCGGCGATCGACGGGATGAACACCCTGATCCGCGGTCAGAAGGTCCCTATCTTCTCCTCAAGTGGTCTTCCCCACAATCGCCTCGCGGCACAGATCGTCCGTCAAGCGACGATTCCGGGGGAGGAGTCGAAGTTCGTCATCGTCTTCGTCGCCATGGGGGTAAAGCACGATGATGCTGCCTACTTTGAGGAGACGTTCCGCGAGAGCGGAGCGCTGGAGAACGTGGTGATGTTCCTGAACCTGGCCGACGATCCGTCGATCGAGCGCACGATCACCCCGCGGGTAGCCCTCACGGTTGCCGAATACCTTGCCTTCGACTGCGATAAGCACGTGCTCGTCGTGATGACGGACATGACCAACTACTGCGAGGCGCTGCGCGAGGTGGCGACCGCGCGTGGAGACGTCCCCACCCGCAAAGGCTATCCGGGGTACCTGTACAGCGACCTCGCATCGCTCTATGAACGGACCGGGCGTGTGATCGGTTCGGCAGGGTCGATCACCCAGATCCCGATCGTTTCCATGCCGAACAACGACATCACCCATCCCATCCCCGACCTCACCGGCTACATCACCGAGGGACAGATCGTCCTCGATCCCAAGCTGCATCGGCAGGGGATCTACCCGCCGATCGCCGTCCTGCCTTCCCTGTCGCGGCTGATGAAAGACGGTATTGGTGAGGGGTTCACCCGCGATGATCACCCTAACGTGGCAAATCAACTGTACGGAAGCTATGCTCGCGTGCAGCAGATCAGAAATATCGCCTCGATCATCGGCGAGGAGGAGCTCTCCGCGACGGACAGGAAGTACCTCCGCTTCGGAGACTTCTTCGAGCAGCGATTCCTCAATCAAGGAGATGACAACCGAACGATCGAGGAGACCCTCGACCTGGGTTGGAAGGCGCTAGAGCTCCTCCCTGTTGAAGAATTGAGTCGGTTGAAGAAAGCACAGATCGAGAAGTACTACCAGGTGCCCAAAAATGCCGCTACTTGACGTTCCCCCGACCAAGGCGGCCCTCCTCGAATTGAAGGAGCAGTTGGCGGTCGCGAAGAGCGGCTACGACTTGCTGGAGGAGAAACGAGAGGTCCTCATAAGCGAGCTTCTAAATATAATCGATGACGCGGAATCCTTCCGCAGGGAAGTGAACGAGCAGCTTGTCTCGGCGTTCCATGCCTTGATGGAGGCGATAGAGACGCTCGGCCCCGACCAGGTAAAACGCACCACACTTGCTTGTATCGCCGAGGCGCACATCACGTTAACCGAGCGGTCAGTGATGGGCGTCCCGATCCCACTTATGAAGCGCAAGCTGTTGAAGCTGGCACCGCAGTACGGACTGCTCGGCACATCGTACGCACTTGACGAGGCGTTGCGGCGTTTCTACGATGTATTGGAGAGGATCCTGCGCTTGGCGGAGACGGAGCGCACGGCGTGGCACTTGGCGATAGAGCTCAAGAAGACGCAGCGACGGGTGAACGCGCTGGAGAACATATTTATCCCGCAGTACGAGGAGACGATTCGCTACATAGAAGAGCGACTGGAGGAGGTAGAGCGAGAGACGATCTTTCAGATGAAGCTTCTTAAAGAGAAGAAGGGAGGATGATATGCAAGCCCCATTCAAAAAGGTTCTTGTTCCGATCGATGGATCGAGTTACTCGATAAAGGCCGGTGAGTACGGGATCAGCCTCGCCAAGGCGTACGGCGCAGCAGTCATCTCTCTGTATGTGATCGATGAGGCGGCCGTGCGGTCATTGGAAAGACTTTCGGGGCAGGACGCACAGACACTGCGTCGGAAGCTTCACAAGGAAGGGGAAGTCTGCCTGCATGGCCTGCACCAGCGTGCTCAGGAAGAGGGTGTTGATCTGACCGAAATCGTCAAGGAGGGGCTTCCGCACCGGGTGATTGTGGAACTGGCGCAAGAAGAAGGCGTCGATCTGATCGTGATCGGTAAAGTTGGACAACGCGGGCCACGGCGAATCCTGATCGGATCAGTCACCGAGCGTGTACTAGAGGCCGCTAAGTGTCCAGTGTTGGTCGTGCGCCCGGAGTAGGACCATGCCGCATATTCTTAGCCTCAAGCCCGACTCCTTGGGCATCTTCCGTTGTTCACCGTTCTACAGGTGACGAAGTTCTCGTAGAGTCGGTAGTTTGCAAGGATTGGGATCTCGTCTCTTTGGGGCATTTGCATTGATACCGAAACAGCCCTTCACGTCAGCTCTTTCTCTCTATGTGAAACTAGGGAATATACCTTGAGCCTGCTCTTGACTTACCCAATAGGTTAGTGCTACAGTGACACTGAGGTGGGGTAGGAGCTGGTGCGAGGCAATTCGATGTTGTACGCCAGTTTCTGATTTGTCCTTCTCAAATTCTTCTAAGGACAATATGGCAGTGGGAAAGCAATATATCTATCAAAAGGACGAAATAATTGACAAGAGCCTGTTGTTGAGCTTGGCAATCTTAGCCGAAGCAAACGGGAGATCGGTAGCGGAAGAACTGAACATAGCCGTTTCTTCCTACGTTAAAGACAGACTCCCACATGAACTTGGAAGCGGCATTTTGCCCCTCTTTGCCGACATGGCCAGTGCGGATCGATTCCTCTCTTAAGCGCCTGAGCTGGAAGCTTGTTCAAAGACGAATCAGTGTCTCTTTTTCCACTCCTTAGCTGATCCCTGCAGGATCTTCCACGCCTTGTTATCCATGAACACTGCCTGCGGCGCGCCGGTATCTGCCTTGTCCTTTGCTAGCCATATGCTTCCCACAAAGCCGTTTGGAAACTCCTTCAACTGCTGCATCACCGCAGCACCCCCACGTGGATCCGCGATCAGATAGAGGAAGAAGAGGCGGTTGTAAGATGCATGTACCGAGATCCCTGGTCCTGTCTGATCGATCTGCGGACCAAGCTGTGCAACGGCGAACACCCACTGCGGCTGATCAGCGGAATAGGTAGCAAAGAAGTCGGAAAGGGACACGTCCGATGCAGTCTGGACATACCTGGTTGTAACGGTTGCGTAGTATGTGGTGAGGGACTTTAGGTCTGCATCGCTGATTCCGCTGAAGTCTACCTCTTCGGTCTTCCCCTTTGGCGTAGTCACGTTGATTCCGATCCCCGTAGGCAGGGTCACGGGGGTCACGTAAGTGATCTGTTTTTCGTAGGTGAGGTTGTTCGCCACATCGTGCAGCACGATCTTCCCGGCATAGCTCATCCCGGGAACGGGCGTGATGAACGGCGATAGCGTGCTTACCGATTTGATGCCGCCCCCACAGTGGCGGCGGATCCGATGCGAATCAGTGGCCAGCGGCGCATCCGGCGAGGAGAGCGGATAGACGCTCCAACTCACCGTTATCTCAATGCACTTTGGAACAGGTTTATAGTCCATGAACAGATAGAACCCGACCTGTGTGTTCCCGGTCTTGCTATCGACCTTGAACTGCACCCCAGAGCGGTCCTCTTTCCACCCTGTAGCAAGGGCTAACAGAGAAAGCAGAGAAACAGTGAGGATAGCGATCCCAACGGTAACGAGAGCCTTTTTCATATCCACCTCCAACGCCATTATACACTTGCTTCTTCACAAAAAAACATTGCTACGCCACCAACAAGCACGCTGAGGTGAAGAAGTGGCTTAAGAAGCATCCCCGGTTCAAACTGCACTTCACGCCGACGAGTTCCTCGTGGTTGAACTTGGTGGAATGTCACTGGCCGAGTTAGTATCCCCAGGGCAGGGTCATCTGATGTCCCCGGGTAGTCGGCTGGTATCTCCGCCTAAGATCAGTTGAATATCCTCCACGTTGAGCAAACATGGAGGTACAATCGAAGGCATAGGCATCCGCTCCTTGTCCCAGATGCTCTGGACAGGCTTGTTCACCGTTTCCAGTTCATTGCGATGACGGGGGAGAGCCATCGTCAACACCAGCGGAGAGTCGTAAATCAAAGCCCAATTGAGCCTGTCCGACAAACCAACTTGTCTCTCTAGTAACGGATGAATATACTGGATACATCTAATCGTGTTGAGGGACGTGAGATGGCATACAACTTTCTAACATACGATGAACAACAGCTGTATCTCCTGCCGGCATCGATAGTGGAGTGGGT
>CAJVYM010000104.1 GCA_913009415.1 uncultured bacterium | reverse complement strand
GTCTGCGGCGAGAGTTTCCAGGAGAGCCGGATGCGGGAAAACCGCACGTCCGGTTCGACGAGGGGGGAGTAGGGCACAGAGCAAGGCATGCGACTAATGAGCCACAACGGGGAAACCCTGTAACTGATGTATGCCGAAGCCTAAACCCTGTCACCTGCTCCTCTACTCTACCTAGAGGCACAAGCGTTTTCTCTCGCCCGCTCGCTACGCTCACTCAAGCCGCTGAGATCGCCAAGGGGTACAGCTCAACATCACTCTATGCTTCTGGTTTGTTCCGCACTTTGCTTCTCAGGCCCCATCTTCTGCTGTTCTCTGCAGCTCGGCAAGAGACTCACCTCTTGAGTCTTTCTTTGGGTTACCTTGCCTTAAGCGCGAGGAACCGTAATTGGAAGGCTATTCTGCACAATGTGGAGACTAATCGAAGTCGTGGAAACGGACGAGGTTATCCACTTGTAATCTGTAACCTTTGCTGAGCTTGGCATCCAGGATATGCTGAACCTGGCCAGGTTGCGCAGGTTACCACCGCTGAACGTGAACTGATCGCTCCGACCGATCGGTGATTGATCGGGAAAGACAGGATCATGACTGGTGATACTCACCCGCTTAGAGAACGTAACCATAATCCCAGTGACCGTCTTCCCCGTCTTGTTGATGAACGTCTGCAACGCCGCCAGACCAACAACGCTCATCAGCAGAGTGCATGCCAACGCCAAACCCAGTACCCGTCCAGCGGTGCTTTGCATGCAGTTCACCATCCTTGAGATCCGTTGAATCAACATAGCACAGTCCCGAGATCAGGTTAAGTACGAAGGCCACCCAGTTTCACGTGTCGCCCCTATGAAGAGCAACGTTGCAGACCAGCTGCAACGCTACGAAAGCCGGTTGTTATCACGCTTCACCGTCGGCCCCCTGTACCCGGCGTGGCCCAGAGATATCAAAGTGCGCTCTTGAAGAGCACCGAAAAAACTCTGTGAGAAAACTCAGCGTCCTTGCCCAGCCCGTATGCTTGCGCTATAGTGGAACCCCTCAAGGAAGGGGTTATGATCAACGGAAACCAATCAGCTGAATTATCGGAACTCGCAAGTCTCAGGGAGGTCTTCCGGCGCTATCCCGGCATACGGGCGGTGTACGTGTTCGGATCTACCGCATCGGGAAACGCCACGCCTGAGAGCGACCTCGACCTTGCTATCATCTCCGCCAATCCATCCGTGCGAAATAAGAAGCTCGATGTTCTTTCGGATCTCGTTAGCTGCGGGTATTGCGATGTCGATCTTGTTTTCATCGATGAAGATGACCTAGTCCTCGCCTACGAAGCGATCCGGCAAAACCGCCTCATCTATGCTGTCGAGGATTTCGACCGCGGTGCCACCTACTCCAATATCGTGCGCAAGTACCTCGATTTTGAGCCCTACCTGCAGATTCAACGCGACGCATACAAGCGGAGGAACATCGGTGCTAAGTCCTGAAGTGATCCATCGGCGCCTCCAGAAAGTGGACGAATACCTGGCCATCCTCGATGACTTGCGTCGGTACGACTTGAACGAGTTCCTCGCCAGTCCTGAACGCTACGGAAGCGCGGGGGATAGCGGTGGATCTGGAGGGAAACTGCGTTGTTGCTGTCAACATCAATCAGAACTATCGTGTGGTGAAGTACAGTACGGATGGTGAGCTCTTGGCGTCCTGGAATGGTGAAGGTGAACCGACGGCAATAGCGGTAGATCCGGAGGGAAACTCGGTTGTTGCCGTCAACGTCAATAATACACACCGTGTGGTGAAGTACAGCACAAACGGTGAACTCATGACAAGCTGGCAAGTGGTTGCTGGAGTAATCGAGACAAACGGCATTACCGTGGGGCCTGACGGCGAGGTCTTCGTTAATGTGAACAATAGACATCGCGTGGTCGCCTACAACACTGAAGGGGAACCCCTGGGCGAGTTCGGTGCTCAAGGAAGCGAACCCGGTCAGTTCCTGTATCCGCAAGGGATCGCGATGAGCAACGCTGGCCTCATGTACATCGCCGACTCCGGCAATAATCGCATTCAGGCGATCCAAGTGAGGACGCACTAGACCGGAAACTGTGACCCCGTTTATTGCTTCGCCGGGCAGATGGTGCGGTAGGGGCAGTAGCTGCAGGCAAAGTAGCTTGGTTCGGCAGGGAATCTGCCGGCACGGATCCCTGCCGCTGCCTTCTCGATCTCGGCACGGGCCTTGTCGAGCGCCTTTTCCGTTGGCGCGATCCTGCCGATGAATAACTTTGGCGTTAGGAAGCGCAGTTCGAGCGCCGCAGGGAGTGCCTTGAACAGATGCTGGTAAGCAAGTGCGTAGATCGCCAGTTGTCGGCTTGCTTTCGTCTTCTTCTCCGCCGCCTCCTGGTTCTTCACCTGCGATGTCTTGTAGTCGATGATCAGCCCGTCCTGTGGATGGTTGACGTTCGGGATGTCGATGCGATCGAATACCCCCACGATCTTCACCCCACTATCGACGAACGAGAAGTGCTGCTCGATGTAGGTGGGAGTCGCACCTTCTGCCTGTGCGTGAGCGTAAAACTCGGCTAGTGCCTGAAGCCCCTCTTGATAGCGCAGCTCTTCGTGTTCACGCGTGAGGAACCCCTCGGTCTGCCATGCTTTCCGAAACGCGTCCTGAACTTCAGTGAGCGAGATCGCTTCGCCGACGTGTCGCGTGGTGTTGTAGCGCTTGATCGCCTGGTGGATCGCGCTTCCGTAAATGACTGAATGATGCTGGCGAATGGGGACCTTGAGGATGTGGATGTAGCGGTACTTCATCGGACAGGTGAGGTAGTCGTCGATCTTCTTGTTGCTCAACACGAGCATCTCTTCGCCACGCGGGATCAGGACGAGGTCGTCACCATTCGATGTCTCCGCTGCTGCTCTCACCGGCTGTTTACCGCGCCTGTTTATGGAGGCGAGCGGCGAGCTCTTCACCACATTGAGGTCGGCCGGTGGGAGGTCGAGCGCCTCGGAGACGAACTGGCTTGGCTTGCGCGGTCGCTTGCCACCGTAGTCCTTGGCGCTTGTTAGGTACAGCCCTTCCTTGGCGCGCGTCATCCCCACGTAGAACAGGCGCCGCTCCTCCTGCTTATGGAAGTCGGACTCCGCCCCGGGGAGGATGTCCTTAATCAACCCATCGGGAAGTGGGATCGCATCGCGACGATTCGCCGATGGGAAGCGCCCCGACACGAGACCGACGAGGAAGACAATCGGGAATTCCAACCCCTTGGCCTGATGGATGGTGAGAACGTTCACCGCATCCTCATCCCAGTCCGCCTCCCCCACGGGCGGGTTGTCACCGGCGTCGATAAGAGAATCGAGGTAATCGATGAACCAGGGGACGCGGTCGTACTTAGCAACGCGCGAGAAGCGCTCGATGATGGAGAAGAACTTGGCGATGTTCTGCACCTTGAGCGCGTCCTGCGGGTTCTCAGAGTTAGAGAGCGCGACGATCGTCCCCGTGCGCTCTGTTAGGTAGTTGTAGAGGACCTCACCGGTCTTCTCCCGCGCAGCGATCGGCAGGAGCGCGGCCAGATCATCTGCCAAGCGCGCCATCGTGTCCCGCCCCTCTTGCGAGAGACCGAGGAACTCTTCGCTCTTTGCCGCCACGCGGAAGACCTCGAACAGGCTCTTGTTCCTGCGGCGTGAGTAGCTTGTGGCAAAGGCTAAATCTTCAGCTGGGACGCTGTAGAACTCTGAGCTCGCCACGTAGTGGAAAGACATGTTGTCGCGCGGATCGGCGAGAACGCGCAGGAAGGCGATGATCGTTCTAATCTCCTCGCGATCGTACAGGCCACGGCTTCCTGAGAAGTGCCACGGGATGTGCAGCAGGTTCAGTGCCTGCAGGAAACCGTCCGCCTGGGCGTTGCTGCGCACGAGGATGGCGTAGTCGCGATACGATCGCTCCTCTTTGATCCCACGCGCAATCGCATCCGCGACAAAGTCGCACTCATCGTTAATCTCCTGGAAGTGTTGTTGCCCTACCGGCATCCCGTCGCCGGCCACGGCGTGCAGGCGCTTCTCGATCCCCTCGCGCACCTCCAACCGGTCGGGGTTGTTGAACTGAATCAGGCGATAGGCCGAGTCGAGGATCTGCTGCGTGGAGCGGTAGTTCTCCACGAGTACGATCAGCTCCGAGTCCGGGTACTCGCTGCGAAATCCGAGGATGTTGCTGATCGCCGCACCACGGAATTTGTAGATCGACTGGTCGTCGTCTCCGCACACGGTCAGGTTGCGGTACCCCGCGAGAAGCTTTAGGAGCTCGAACTGGGCGTAGTTTGTGTCCTGGAACTCATCGACGAGGATGTAGCGAAAGCGATCCTGGTAGCGCTTGCGCACAAGCGGGTGCTCGCGCAGGAGCTTGAGCGTCAGCGTGATCAGATCGCCAAAGTCAACGAAACCGTTCTCTGCCATCAGGCGTTGATACGCCGCGTACGTTTGAGCTAACTCCGTCTGATCGGCGATCTCCTCGATTCGTAGCACTCTTTCTTCTTCATCGAGCCCTGCGCTACCTTCCTCTGTGAGCTTCTCGGCGTAGGCGAGGCACTCCTGCGCGGTGACGTCCTCGTCCTTGGCGCGCGAGAAGAGCTTGAGGATCGCCGATAGGTGCTTGACCGGGTTTCCCAACGGGCGAAATCGTTGAAGCGGCAGCTCGAACAGGTGATCCTTGAGGAAGATCACCTGTTCAGCTTCAGTGAGGATCTGATAGTCGGGGGAGAGGCCGAGGAGGATCGCGTTCTCGCGCAGGATGGAGTCGCAGAACGAGTGAAAAGTGCCGATCCTCGCCTCGATATAGCCATAGGGGACAAGGAGATCGACCCTCTCCTCCATCTCCGCCGCCGCTCGCTCGGTGAAGGTGAGGGCGAGGATCTCCGCGGGCTTGGCGCGTTTCTCGGCGATCAACCAGGCAATCCGGCGTGTGATAACGGTAGTCTTTCCCGTCCCCACCCCGGCCAGAACCAAGAGAGGCCCCTCGCCGTGGGTGACGGCGGCGTGCTGCTGCTCGTTCAAGTCGGAAAGCAGGTCATCGCTCATTGTGAAGAGAGTATAGACTGCGCGAGGGGTATTGTCATCGTCTTCTGTACACGCTATGATGGGGAGAGGTGATGAGAATGAACAGAAAATACGTCCTCCTTGGCATTCTTCTTATCGGCGCAATCGCTCTTCTTACCGGTTGCCTCACGCAGAACATGCCCCCAACAGCCAGCTTTACTGCCACCCCAACCACCGGGCAGGCACCGCTTGCCGTATCGTTTGATGCCTCCGTGTCGAGCGACCCCGACGGGACGATCGCATCGTACACCTGGGCGTTCGGCGATGGTCAGAACGGATCCGGCATGAGCGGTTCGCACATCTACTCGCATGCAGGAACGTTCACGGTAATCCTCACCGTGATCGATAACGGCGGGTTGATGTCCACTGCATCACAAACAATCACGGTCACCGCACCGGCGAATGCAGCTCCAACAGCGGTGTTCACTGCCACACCAGATACGGGCATAGCACCATTGACAGTCATGTTCAATGCCGCCACATCGCAGGATCCAGATGGGACGATCGTCACATACGATTGGGACTTCGGTGACGGCAGTGTGCACAAACAGGGAGTCTCGGTGACGCATACCTATCTATCGGCCGGTTCGTATGCGGCGATCCTCACGGTAACCGATGACGGCGGGGCACAGGACACTGCTACACACACAATCACTGTCAATGCGGTGGGAAACTTCATCCCCACAGCCAGCTTCACCACGGACCCGCTGCTCAACGTCATCTTTGCCCACCCTCCAATCACGGTCGACTTCGATGCCAGTGGATCGAGCGACACCGATGGGACGATCGCCTCCTACAACTGGATCTTCGGTGACGGCGATACGGCGACCGGGGTGACAACTACTCACACGTACACGACTTCCGGCACGTACACGATCATCCTGACAGTCATAGACAATCAAGGGGCGCCAGCATCGGCAACGAAGACTATTAGAATCCTCAACATGGTCACGATCGGCCCCATCCTGACACCGATCCCGATCCCCAACCTGCCAATTATTCCGGTTGGGCCCTAAGCAGAAATCGCGTCGAGGATAGCTGGAAGGAACTGAGGAAGGTCGCGGGGTGTGCGCGAGGTGATCAGATTGCCGTCGATCACCACTGGCTCGTCGACCCATTCTGCGTTCGCGGCAAGGAGGTCATCGCGGATCGAACGGTAGGAGGTGAGGCGCCTGCCGGATACGATCCCTGCGGAGATGAGGACCGACCCGGCATGGCAGATCGCCGCAATAACGATGTTGTCCTTGTTCGCTTGACGGAGGAGGGCAAGCGCATCCTCGTGTAGCCGCATCCTGTCCGGGGCCAGTCCGCCCGGAACAACTATCGCACGTACGCCATTGAGGTTTACATCGGAGAACGAGTGCGTAGCGGTGACCGTGATCCCGTGCTTCCCGGCGTAGACATGCCCGGATTCCTTCCCCACGATCTCTACCGTTAGTCCCGCTTCAAGAAAGCGGTAGTAAGGGACCCACAACTCGAATTCCTCGTAGCCCTCTTCGACAAAAATCAAGACTCCATTCATCCAAGCCTCCTTGTTCAGGCAGGACTGTACCGGATGAACTCCGATAAGGCAAGGCAGAGCGCGGATCAGAAGCGCTGCACAAGGACGGGACCGTTTCACCACAAAAGACACGCAGAGCACTTGGGGGTGTAGTAGCCTATCTTGTTTACTACAGAGTCTGTTGCCCAAACAGAATAACCATCCCCGGGTTTTCCCAGGCTCGTCAGCTGGGGGGCAAACTTTCTTCTCGATACAGCCTCAGTTGCAAGCCACGCTTTCTCTTCACATATGATCCATCTTCGTCGCCCTGCTCAGGAGCGACAGCACTCCTCCCCTGTCTA
>CAJVYM010000103.1 GCA_913009415.1 uncultured bacterium | reverse complement strand
TGGTGGAGGTAATGAAACAGTCTGCTCGTAAGGGAGGATGATGGAATGACGGACCCGTTGACCATAAAACTGAAGACCCTTACTCCATTATGGACTGGTGGTGCGGATGGCAAGAGTGATCGCCTGCGTATCACGGGGATCATCGGTTCGCTGCGCTGGTGGTACGAGGCGATCGTGCGTGGGATGGGAGGGTATGCGTGTGACCCTGTGGGCGGTGACCGTTGTGAATTTGATGTCAAGGATAAACGTGCACCGAAGGAGCAACTCTGCCCAGCTTGCTGGCTTTTCGGCTGTACCGGTTGGGCTCGACGATTCCGTCTGGTTGTACGTGATACCACCCAGCCTGATGGTCCAACAGGGGCTCAATGCCCAACTGGCAACCGGTTCAGACGTAACAGCACGAACGAAAAACCAGCCTGGTACTTCAGCAACGGGCCTGGACGAAGTGGCACGATCACGATGTCGGTGATCCCTCTGGCAGCTGATTTTGACCCCAATGTGATTCTGGGGCTATTCAAATTGATTGAGCGATACGCCGGACTAGCGGCCAAAACGCAGTTGGGTTATGGCTGGATTCAACTGGAGGAACCGCCGGCTCTTGATTTAACAGCGTTTGTTCGAGCATCAAATACCAGTGCCGCTACACGTTCGGGAGAAAGCAAGGGGTTGCCGTCTCTCAAAGAGATGTTCTTCACGCAAGTAAAGACCAGTGATCCCGGGCTTACCGCAACACTTAACCTTAAATATGATTTGCGGGCAGCTTTTCGAGAAGCATTCAATGGGAACCGAACGTTGCGGCATTTTGTCTGTGGTACGGTGGAAGGGGAAAAACAGGCATCAAAGATTTCTATTTCACAGGCTGTGAACAGATCAATGCGTGTCTGGGGTTGGATACCTGACACATTGCCTAAAGGCGTAGCGCGTAACCAAGTAGTGGATCAAATCAAAGTAACGCTCGGCAAGTTCGGGACGCTTCATAGTTGGCGGGAGTACAATTCCACCCGTGACAGCATGACCCCGTCCCAGACCGACATTGCTGTTTTCTTGACCAATTTGCTGCAAGAAGGAGAAAGGCAATGATCCTAGACTATGCTGCTCAGAAACTGAGCGATGTGTACACCTTGATTGAGCAACTTACCGAACAGGAACGGCTTATCGAAAAAGAGAAAAACAAATCTAGACGCAAACGGGCTGAACAGGTGGCCCAATCTCTACGTACCAACCTCTTGCAGCAGACCGATGCTTCTCTAGGCTACCTCTATCTGAAAGCGACAAAGATGGCAAGTGATCATGATTTTCGCTCTGTATGGCAAAAAAGGGCCCTGCACATTGATGCATTGGCTCACTTGAAACAGTGGGGTGCCGAAAACCTATACGAAGCCTACTGGGCCGCTCCCGTCCCCAACCTGACGATCCTGCCGCCCTACTCCTTTAGCCTGCGCTTCACGTTCACCCTTGCCCAACCCTACCTCTCCAAAGACGACAACGGCTTTTACATCATCGACAATCCTATCATGCGCGACAAGGTCTTCCGCCTGCCTATGGTGCGACCGTCGAGCTGGAAGGGAAACTTGCGTGCCGCGTTGCGGCAACTGCAGAGCAACAGTGTGCAGCAGCTGTTTGGCAAGGTGAACGAGACCAACAATGAGGGGCATACTGGCCGATTGATCTTCTATCCCACCTTCTTCACGCAGACCGGTTTGGAAATCATCAATCCGCACGACCGCAAGACCAAAGTGGGCAAGAACCCGATCCTGTTCGAGTCGGTTCCAGAGGGCGCCACCGGGTGCTTCACCTTGCTCTACGTCCCCTTCAGTCGCATCGGTCAGGACGAAACCGAGACCCGCCGTCAGGTAGCCGAGGATCTGGTAGCCGTGGCAAAGGGCATCAATGCGATGATGACCACGTATGGTTTTGGAGCCAAGACATCAAGCGGGTTCGGAATAGCAGAGGATCAACTAAGCAAACCTGGGAAACTTACCGTAGCCGTAGAGGACGAGAGTCCTGAAGAGGAAGCAGCTCTTGAAAAACTGCCGCTGAGCAAGCCAGAAATACCAGAGCCGGTCAGGCGGCTTAGGGAAAATTATCCCAAAGAAGACTTTACGCTTAAACCGAAGGAGTGGCGCGCTGCACACAACGCCAGCAAAAAGGAGCATGACCTGTACAGAGAGGCGCGAGATGCCTACTCGGAATATGAATATCAAGAACGGGGACTGGTCTATCGGCGAGAGGAGCAGGCAAAAAGCCGGCATATTGAAGAAGGATCTCATCAATTTTTCGAAAAGGAATTTCATTCGCTTAGCAAACTTGAAGAGCCGGCAGAACAGGTTGCCGCGGCACTCAAGAAAGGAACAAACACATGAGCACCTCCGTCAGCGACAGACGCAAGGAAGAACTAGAGCTGGAGTTAGAGCGTCTCTTGGTGCGCCTCATCCCGCAGTACCAACCTGACGAGGTCATCCTGTTTGGTTCGTTGGCTCAGGGGGAGGTAAGGGTGTGGTCTGATCTAGACTTAATCATCATCAAGGATACCCCAAAGCGGTTTCTTGATCGTACCGCCGAAGTGCTGGAGTTCATCGATCCGCGCGTTGGTGCTGACATACTGGTCTATACTCCGGAGGAATTCGAGCAGCTTTGCCGGGAACGTCCGTTCTTCAAAGAGGAAATTATGGCCAAAGGCAGGGTTATTTATGAACGAGATGGCTAGTCGGTGGTTAGCGTTTGCTAAAGAAGATTTACAGATGGCGCAACTTGCCATGAAGGAGAGGCTTTACAATCAAGCCTGCTTCCACACACAGCAGGGCGCAGAGAAAGCGCTCAAAGCCCTGATTGCGGAAAGAGGGAAACTTCCTCCCAAAACACATAAGTTGATTGACCTTATTTCTATCCTGTGTATGCCAGAGCTTGAAGAGCTACGCCGTGACCTGCTGCTTTTGGACCGATTTTACTTGCCTACCCGTTATCCCGATGCCTTGCCGGGCATCCTAGCCGAAGCGCTCCCTACCCAGGAGGATGCGAAAGTGGCTTTGGAGAAAGCCACCTTTGTAGTCGACGTCTGCCGCCAATTACTGGAGGGAGGGACCCAATGAGTTACGATCTGAAAGTATTGGCTGACAATCGTGATGCACTGTTATTGGCGGAGGTAGCGGGGTGGTTGCACGATATGGGCAAGTGTTCCGATGAACATATTGTCCATCAAGCATCCGATAAACCGGCCAATCATATTTACCAGTACAAGACAGCTTATTCTCATTTGCTTGCATCAGTGCCTGCTCTCTGCCTTTTAGGAGAATCTATTTCCCTGCAAGAGTTAGTTGAGGAAGCCAAGCCAAGTGTAGTTGGTGCCACTGCTAAACCATGGTTGTTGCAAGCGTTAGGACGTTGTCATGCTGCAGCGCACATTGAGAAAGAGACCACCGATAAATCTGGCAAACAGTCTCAACTCGATACCCGATTGAGTAATGCATTTGGCTACGAATCCGCCTCCCTGCGCGGACTGGCAGCACGGCTCAAAGGGTTGCCATTCTCCTCACTAACCAATCGTCACATCTTTAGGGCAGCAGTCCGCACCGTCTTCACTGAGGCACCGGGGGAAACACGCCGGCCTGAGAATGAGGTTACCTTGTGGGATTGGTCGAGCATCGTGGCTGCGCTATACAAGGCAGCGTTGGCTGGAGCATTACTCGGTTATCAGCCACTGCCAAACGAACTGCGATGGCGTCTTCTCAGTGTTCGAGTGGATGATGTCACTTTCTTCGGGCATGTAGCACAAATTCCTGATCTGCTGGCCCGGCAGAGGCTCCTAGCTGATGCCTTTGACCATGTCCGCATCCTGCTTGAAGAGACATATTCGCTAGGTACACGTGTTTATCAGGATGAGAACAGTAGTGTGTATGTCGTTCCTAACCTGCCTTATCTGCTCGACTTCACTGACGCTCAAGGGACCACGTTGCGTGATCTTATTTACGCTGAGTTTGCACAGGGTACGGTCGAAGGGGATGCGAAACTTGCTCTTGCGGGTGAGGTAATCCCCCTTGTTAAGCTTGATAAAAACGTGTGGTGGGGACAAAGACCGGATCGGCGAAAGCCTCCCGAAACAGACGACGAAATACCGCCTATTGCTGCCATCCTGCGGGCGGAGGTTTCCACACATGCGGACGCGGAATTTATTACTTTTCAGTGGACCGGAGCCCATGCTAATGTTTGCCCAGTGTGCGGCCTGCGTCCGCAAGAGCCGAGCAAAAAGGAGCTAGATCACAAAGTCTGTGATGTGTGTGAACATCGCCGGGCAGGTCGGGCTAAAGAGTGGACCGGTGACCCGACGACCACTATATGGATAGACGAGGTGGCTGATCCGAACGGACGTCTGGCGCTGGTTGTTGGACAATTCGACCTCACCCACTGGCTAGCTGGTACGCTGGTCAAGACACTGCTAGCTACAGATCCTTCGTTAGGCAAGGCAGTACAAAAGAATCCCTCCTTTGCCCGCCTGCGTCGCGTGTGGGAGACGACACGCTCGTTCTGGCAAAGTGCGCTAGAGGCTTCCAACTCCAAGGGAGAACCTGTTCTGCAACCAGCTGGCCCACGCCTGGTCATTCAAGCCAACAATACCACCAACCTTAAGTCGTACTGTGCCTACAATCTGTTGCTTGGCCCGGCAAAACTGGGCGTCTTGTATCGGAAGAGTGATCTAATCACCATTAGCAATTTACGCTATGTGTCCAGACAACTCGGCGCGAACCAAGAACAGTACACTTCTGACGTTCAAGCCGCTACCTTTGTCCAACAATGGTTAGGGAAGCATGGTCCGTTTGGGATAGAGGAACCCACTAGCTATGGTAAACCTGGTAAATTACGTGGCCAACTATCAGTTGACGATGTTCAGACTGAGCAGACATCTTACACTCCTGTTATTCCCATCCTCGCCGAGCCACGTACCTTCATGGCTCTCGTCCCCGCTGATAAAGCACTGGAGATAATCAACGCGATTAAGAGCAAGTACGAAGGCGAAATGGGCAAGGTGCGCAATCGCCTGCCGTTGACATTGGGTGTGGTCTACTTTGGCCGACATACGCCGCTAGCGGCGGCGTTGAACGCCGGGCGACGGATGATCGACCACCCTCAAACCAGTGCCCAAGCGCAGGTGGTTGCCGTGAAACACAAGGATGCTCTGTCAGATGGCTGGCCTAAGATAGTCGAGCTGACGCTAGAGATCGACAAACGCCAAGTACAGGTTGAGGTGTCGACCGTGATGGGTGATGGCATCACTAAAGACGTTTGGTATCCCTACTGGCGTGTGGAAGACAAACCCACCGACCGCAACCGCTGGTTCATTGGTCCTGATGGCAAACACTGGGTGCATGTATGTGATCTGAGGGAGCAGGATCAAGTCACCTTTACCCCATCTACGTTCGACTACGAATACCTGGATACCTCAGCGCGGCGGTTCGAGATAAGCTACAAGGATGGCCAACGCCGTGACAGTAATAAGCGCCACCGCCCATATCTGCTGGAAGAACTGGAGCAAATGGAAAAGGTCTGGAAACTGATCAAGCCACCCCGGATCTCCACATCGCAGATCAAGACTCTAGCAGCACTTATTGAATCCAAGCGCCGCGATTGGCAGAAGCCCACCGGCGACCAGGCACTTGCCTTGCCAGATGACGATCCCTTCCGCAAATTCTGCCGTGACGCGCTGGCAAATACTACACAGCACGGCAACGGTTGGAAGGGCTTTTCAGATACGGAGAAAGAATTACTGAAGCGCGCGGTCACCAGCGGGATGCTGGCCGATGTATTGGAATTGTATATCACCCTTGGTAACGAAAACGACGAATAGGAGGAGACTTAATGTACACGTTACAGCGGTATATTCTAATGGCTCTTGACCCAGTCCATATCGGCACCGGCGGCTATCGCTTGGGCCGGGTGGACCTTTCCATCGTCCGCGAACCGGGGACGAATTTACCCAAGATTCCAGGGACCTCCCTTGCCGGTGCTGCTCGCTCCTACGCGGCAATGCGTTATGAAAAGCAGCGGTGTGCCGGACAAGGCCAGAACGAATTGAGCAAAAATGGACATTGCGGTCTGCCTACCTGTCCCATCTGTTACACCTTTGGCTCTATCAAAGGAACTGAAGGTGGAAACTCAGGCAGAGTGAACATCGCCGATGCACAACTACTCCTATTCCCAGTGCACTCGCTGGCCGGTCCGGTGTGGGTGAGCACCGTAGATCGAGTGAAAGAGGCTGGATTTACGGTCACCGCCCCAAATATGGAGCGTGGTGAGTTTGCTACCACTCTGCCCGGCTGGGATAAGCCCATCAATCTAGGCTGGCTGCTGCTGAAATTGAACCAGGGAGAGATCTCTATCGCGCCGCCGATAAGCTTGCAGGCCTGGGACGCTCTGTCAGAGCGCCTGGTCTTGGTGGACGATAGCCTCTTTTCGCAGATCGTCAACTCCAACCTGGAGGTGCGTACTTCGGTGAGTATCGATCCGTTAACCGGAGCAGCAAAAGAGGGTGCACTTTTCACTTATGAAGCCATTCCCCGTGCTACCTGGCTGTGGAGCGACGTAGTAGAGGACGATTACTCATCTGGCGAAAAACCGTGGCCGGTGTCCAAAAAGTTCAACGGAAAGAAAGACAAAGCTGGTGAATTACTGGGAGAAACATGGAAAAAGCCACTGGATGTGGTTAAGTCCGGACTGACTCTAGCCGAATACTTGGGAATAGGCGGTATGGGTACGCGTGGCTTCGGACGACTCAAGGTGGTAGGCGATTGGGAGGTGAGCCATGGATGATCAGAATCTGGACAGACTGGCCGCAGAAACGGCGTACAGGATCATCGCAGCTGTTGAAGATAACCGGCAAGGCCAACTCAAAGCCTCCGAGGTGGACAACCTGGTCACAAAAACATTAGGCGTGCTACAAGATCAGGGCGTCTACGCAGCAACCTTATTTCTGTTTTCGCGTACCGGTAAGGCTGACCGAGCCATCGCTCCTTTTATTCGCCAGAGATCGGAA
This sequence comes from uncultured bacterium, assembly GCA_913009415.1. Lineage (GTDB taxonomy): Bacteria > Bipolaricaulota > Bipolaricaulia > UBA7950 > UBA9294 > M55B144. The sequence goes on along the minus strand of CAJVYM010000103.1, from coordinate 85 downwards.
GAGCGTCGTGTAGGGAAAGAGTGTAGATCTCGGTGGTCGCCGTATCATTAAAAAAAAAAAAGAAACAAAGAAAAAAGAATGAAAA
>CAJVYM010000102.1 GCA_913009415.1 uncultured bacterium | reverse complement strand
TCAAGCAGAAGACGGCATACGAGATATATCAGTGTGACTGGAGTTCAGACGTGTGCTCTTCCGATCTGGACGACACCGCGCACAATCGGCTGGCGCAGCGTAGCTGTTTCGCTCTCCGATCTCGCGGCGATGGGCGCGCGGCCGCTCGGCGTCCTTCTGGCTCTCGCCGATCCTGACCTCGATGAGGAGTTGATCAGTGGGGTTCTCGACGGAGCACTCGCCTGCTGCGAACAGTCAGGTGCGCCGCTTGTGGGTGGGGACATCGATCGTCAGCGTGAGCTGACACTTGTCAGCACAGGAGTCGGTGAGGCTGCGCATCCGGTAGGCCGAGATGAAGCGCGAGTCGATGACTTGATCTGCGTCACCGGAGAGCTCGGACGGACAGCTGCTGGGCTGAATCTCTTCTCCGCCGGAGAGGCAGAAGCGGCGAATGAGCTATTCCGCTTCCCGCCGCGCATCAGTTGGGGGATGAAGCTCGCGGGACTTGCGACGAGCATGATCGACATCTCGGATGGCTTGGCGCATTCACTACATCTCATCGCTTCGCAGAGTGGGGTCGGATTTCACATCGAGTGGAGGCGTCTGCCAATCGCTCGCAAGCTCGCAGAACAGATCTCTGGAGATACCCTACGCGATGCTGTTCTCTACACCGGCGAGGACTACGAGCTCCTGTTTACTATACCCGCACAGCTCATCGAGAGAATCGATCCGGCGGTCCAGTTCACAATTATCGGCAAGGTGTGCGGGCATGAAACGAGCCTCCTGGACACGGACGAACTCCTCAATCATGGCTACGAACACTAGAAGGAGATGAAGAAGATGAAAAGAGCAATCTGGTTGATGTTGGTTCTATTGATCTGTGTCTCGCCGTTCTTGGCGGCACGGGAGAAGATCGTCGTCTACACCTACGATTCGTTCGTCTCTTGGGGACCGGCGGCAGCGCTCAAGGAGGCGTTCTTCAAGAAGTATGACTGCGATGTAGAGTACGTCACTGCGGGAGGAGGGAAGGCAACGCTGTCGCGTCTGATCGCCGAGCGCAACGTCGGAGAAACCAACGCCGACCTGTTCATGGCGGAGTTAAACGACGTACCGCGGATCGCAAAGTATGACCTGTTTCTTCCCGTGACGTCGGATGATATACCTAATCTGGCGAGCGTGCCGGCCAACCTGCTCGCCACCGGGCTGAGCGGGTTTGTGCCCTACGAGTACGGATACATCACGCTTACCTACGATGCACAGGCGTTCGTTACCCAGTCGCCGCCGGCGACGCTTGAAGACCTCGCCGATCCTGCCTACGCGGGGGAGCTGATCTGTGAGGACCCGCGCACGTCTTCAACAGGGTTTTCCTTCCTGCTGTGGACGATCGCCCACTTCGGAGAGGACAAGTATCTTGACTTCTGGCGCTCGATCCACAACAGTCTCCTCACCATCACCCAGGGTTGGAGCGAGGCGTGGAGCTTGCTGACCCACAATGAGGCGCCGCTTATGGTCAGCTTCTCCACCGACACCGCTTACGCCGCCATGTCGGGTGATCCGCTGCGTTATCGCGCTTACGCTCCAGGCGGTGAGGGGTATCGTACTGTGTACGGAATCGGGGTCGTGAAGGGGACGCATAACGCAAAGCTTGCCAAGGAGTTCATCGACCTCCTCCTGTCAAAACAGATTCAGGAGTTGATTCCAAAGACTGAAGTCATGTTCCCGGTAAACACCAACGCCACCCTCCCACAGGCGTTCAAGCGGTACGCGATCGTTCCGCAAACGGTCCTCTCGATCCCGCTTGATGTCGTCGGAAAGAAGATGGCCCAATGGCTGCATGCCTGGGAGACGGTGATCATACAACCGTGACACGCGGCTGGTATCTGGCCTTGTTGGCGTTGTTCGGGTTGCTGGCGCTGGTTTTCTACTACCCGCTGGCGCTGGTGCTTTCTATGGCGTTCAAAGGGCCCAACGGATGGAGTTTTTCTGCGATCGAAAGCGTGATCACCGATCCCTACTACGTGCACCTGATCCTGTTTACCGTGAAGCAGGCTGCGTACAGCACGCTACTCAGCTTGGGGATCGGCCTTGTCGGGGCGTACATCCTGGCGCGCTACAACTTTCCCGGGAAGCGGACGATCCGTTCGCTCACCGTGATCCCGTTCGTCCTCCCGGCGATCGTGGTCGCGCTGGGATTCATCCTCTTCTTCGGAAACAGCGGGTATCTCAACCGGACGCTGATGAGCCTATTTGGTCTTCCGCACCCTCCGTTTCGCATCCTCTATTCCCTCGTTGGAATCGTCCTTGCCCACGCGTTCTACAACGCCCCCATCGTCATGCGCGTGGTGGGCGCATCCTGGGAGGGGCTCGACCCGTCGATCGATGAGGCGGCGCAGTCGCTTGGAGTGGGAAGGTGGCGGCGATTCATCGGAATAACACTGCCTCGCCTGATGCCGGCGATCCTGTCTAGCTCAGCGCTCGTATTCGTGTTCACCTTCCTCTCGTTTCCCATCGTCCTAACACTGGGCGGGGCGCGCTATGCCACGATCGAGGTTGGGATCTACACACTGGTGAGGACCCTTCTCGACTACAACCACGGGGCGGCGTTGATCCTGGTGGAGATAGTGATCTCTCTCTCCTTCACTTACCTCTACCTGCGCACCGAGGGGCGTATGGCGATCGTCACTCAAGGATCGAGGCGAATGCCGCAACGCGCGCTCTTTGCCCTGCCTGTCGATGCGGGAAAGGTTTTGATCGCGCTGTACGCGCTCTTGATGGGGGTCTTCTTCCTCGGGCCGATCGTCTCAATCATCATCGATTCACTGCACAGCGCCCAGTCCTGGGGCATCGCTAACTACGCCCAGCTCGTCTCGCAGCGCTACAGCCCATTTCTCGGCACCTCGCCGCTCGCCACAGTGCGCACGAGCCTGATCATCGGATCCCTGGCAACGCTTGCCAGCCTGCTGGTGGGGATGACCATCGCCTTCTTCGTTGTGCGCGCAAAGATAATCGGGAGATGGGCGATCGAGGCGGCGCTGATGGCCCCGCTCGCCGTCTCCTCGGTGGCGATCGGATTTGCTCTGTTGCGCGGACTCTCCGGTCCGCCACTGCGCCTTGGGGGAACGCTTGTCGCGATCATCATCGCCCACGCAGTCCTCATCTACCCCTTCGTCGTGCGCGTCCTGCGGCCGATCCTAGAAGGGCTCGATGTCCAACTGGTGGAGGCGGCTCGCTCGCTCGGTTCATCGCGGCTGCACGCCTTCCTCGACATCGAACTTCCCCTCCTCAGGCGAGGGCTGCTCGTTGCCGCGGTCTTTGCCTTCGCCCTGAGCATGGGCGAGATGTCGGCGACGATCATCCTCATCCGCCCGGGGCTATCGACCATCCCGATCGCAGTGTACGGCCTGCTCTCGGCGCGGCAATTCGGCGCGGCAAGCGCGATGGCAGTCGTCCTCATCGCCGTCACGGCCATCGCATTCATCAGTATTGACCGATTGGGAGGAAGGAGATTGAATGCCTGAGCTTGCGGTATCCGACTTACATAAATCGTTTGGCGACGTGCACGCCGTGAACGGCCTCGACTTGACGCTGGCGGAGGGGGAGATCCTCGCCCTCCTCGGGCCGTCTGGGTGCGGGAAGACGACCACCCTGCGCCTCATCGCCGGGTTCGACCGCCCCGATCAGGGAACGATCGTGCTGCACGGCCGCGATCTTCTCCCCCTCCCGCCGGAGAAGCGCAAGATCGGATTCGTCTTCCAGAACTACGCGTTGTTTCCCCACATGACGGTCGCCCAGAATATCGCCTACGGGATCCGCTACGCACCGCGCCATACAGAGCGTGTGCGTGAGCTGATCGTCCTCGTCGACCTATCGGGTCTGGAACGCCGTTACCCGCGCGAACTCTCCTCCGGGCAGTGTCAACGGGTGGCGCTGGCGCGCGCCCTCGCACCACAGCCGCGTCTGCTTTTGCTCGATGAACCACTCTCCGCGCTCGACGCCAAGCTGCGCGAGTCGCTGAGAAGAGAAATTCGACGCATTCAGCAAGAGGTGAAGCTCGCTACACTGCACGTTACCCACGATCAGGACGAAGCGATGGCCATCTCCGATCGCATGGCGGTGATGCACGCGGGACGGATCGAACAGATCGGAACGCCGTCGGAGATCTACTCTCACCCGGAAAGCGCGTTTGTCGCCTCGTTCATTGGCCACGCTAATGTGATCGCGGGAACGATCACTTCCGTAAGCGAGGAAAGGCTGGAAATGGACGCAAGCGGAACCATGCTTCGCGCGGCCGCGTCAGGCAGAGACTTCCACCCGGGAGAAGATGTCCTTCTCTTCTGCAAGGAGGAGAAGCTGCGCCTTGCTGATGATGGCCAAAAAACGGTTTCTGCAAGGGTTATCATCGCAGAGTATCATGGCGAGACAGTCATCGTCCATTTGGAAAGCCGGATCGGTCCACTGCGGTTGCGCATGCCGGCAGGCATGGCAAGCAACATGTCAGCGGGGATGCAGGTTTCAGTGTGCTTGCCACCGGAGGAGTGCGACGTATTTCCGCAGAAAACTTTGTCCTAACCAGCGCTACCTGTAGCTTCCCGTTCAATCAATCGGCGGCTGGTCGCGCGCACGCGGTTCAAGATCTCAGCTTCATCGATGTTCGCATCACGCAACAGGGGAGCGATCCCTTCGTTCTCGCGCAGAAGATCTATGAGCGGCCTTCCCTTTGCAAGTGCAGCCATGGACGCTACCTTGATCACCTCGTGCGCCTCGTTTCGCGACATCCCCTGCTCCACAAGCGCGATCAGAATCGCCTGCGAGTAAATCGCCCCGTGCGTCAGGTTGAGATTGCGCGCTATCGCATCCTCGTGCACAACAAGGTCCGCTATGATCGCGTGTATCTTGACGAGCATGTAGTGCAGCAGGATGAACGAATCGGGGATGATCACCCGCTCCACGGACGAGTGGGACATGTCCCGCTCGTGCCACAGAGCTATGTTCTCCAGTGCCGCCTGCAGATTAGCGCGCAGTACTCGGGCCAGACCGCAGATCCGCTCCGAGGTGATCGGATTGCGCTTATGCGGCATCGAGGAAGATCCCTCGGGGACCGGCTCCTCCAGCTCACCCACCTCGGTGCGCGACAGGTGCCTGATCTCAAGCGCGATCTTCTCCAGCGTCGTCCCGGTGATGGCGATCGCGGCGAGGACCTCGGCGTGGCGATCGCGCTGCAGAACTTGATTTGCCACGCGCGCTGGATGTAGTCCGAGCTTGGCGCAGGCAATCTCCTCAACTTCCGGTGAGACCTGCGTGTACGTCCCCACCGGGCCCGAGAACTTGCCCACGCTGATCGTATCTTTCCCCGTCTCCAGGCGTTCGATATCGCGGTCGAGCTCAGCCTTCCACAGGAGGAACTTCAGCCCAAGCGTTGTCGGCTCCGCGTGCATCCCATGCGTCCGCCCGACGATCACCAGGTCCTGATGACCGCGTGCCTTCTCGAGCAGACTCGTCCGTAGTGAGCTCGCCTCATCCAAAATCAGTTCCAGCCCGGCGCGCATCTGCAGCGACAGCGCCGTATCCTTGACATCGGATGACGTAAGCCCGCGGTGGATAAACCTCCCGGCATCGCCCGCCTGCTCCTCGAGCGAGCGGATGAATGCCAGCAGGTCGTGACGGATCTCGCCCTCAATCTCCAGGGCTCGTTCCACATCGACGTGGACCACGCTCTTCACCGCAACGTACGTCCCTGCAGGGATCTCCACGAGAGATTCCATAGCAGAGAGAGCGGCCAGCTCCACCGCAAGCCAGTGTTCGTACTGTGACTCGAGCGTCCACAGCTCCTGCATCGGCGATAGGCTATATCGTTCGATCATGTGCTCCTACCCTTTGCCCTTCAAGAACTGGCCAATCTCTTGGATGAACTCGTCCGCCCACTCGACAACTTGACTCGCCCGTTTGTTTCCTATGATTTCTGGCACATCGTAGTCCCCTAGCCTTGTGCAGTAACTGAGTTGTTACACGGTCCATCAGGTAGAAACCCCTTCTCGCCTCGCGTTGATGAACAGCGGTTTTCGTTCCTGCTGCAAAGCATATTCTCCCACCGGAAGTACGGAAAGAACCACGTCATGCTTGAGGGACAACTCGAAAAGAAGCTCAGAGAGCCGTTCTCGTTCGGCGAGCGGATCCGCGGCCTGATCAAGCACGACCATTAGATCCAAATCGGAGCCCTCCTCAGCCTCTCCGCGCGCATACGAGCCATAGATAAGCAGGTATTTGAGACGGGATCCATAGATCGTTGAAAGCTCGCGTTTGAGCTCCGACAGAATAGGTCTAACTTCCTCAAGAGATTTCCTTCTGCTTTCATCCACCGCTACACCTCTCACCCTTGCCCGTATCGACTCTTTCGTCACTGTTTTAATCCTCCCTATTATGCCACGGTGCAGAGGAGTTACCAAACCGAGGAAAGGAAGTCAAGCTGACCCGTTGGCCATCGGAAACAACATTTCGGTACTATCAACGCCTTTTTTTGCAATGATTCTTAGCTTGCACTTATTGCATGCATACTTATAATCACCTTGTCATAGCAATACGAGCAGGAGGCGATTATGGCAACAAAGGAACGGACTCGGTTGACTGTGGATTTGCCCAAGGCCGTTGTGGAACAAGCCGATGCTTTGGTGCGCTGCGGCGTTGCTCGCAGCCGAAACCGCCTCATCCAGCAGGCGGTGGAAGCACATCTCAAACAACTGGAGGAGGCCACGATCGATGCGCAGTTTGCCGAGATGGAAAACGATGGAAGGTATCGTGCCCTCTCTCGTCAAGTTGCTAGCGATTTTGAACGTTCCGACTGGGAGGTCGTTCGCCTGAGCGAGAGATCGAACCGCTTATGAGAAAGCAGGTTAACACTTTTCCACAGCGCGGGGACATATATCTCGCCCGCCTCAACCCAGCAGAAGGTTCAGAACAGGCGGGCGCACGCCCGGTGGTAGTCGGCTCACGCGATGCAATCAACCGCTACAGCCCGGTGATCGTGGTCTGTCCATTGACCAATGCTTCCCACATCACCAAGCTTTACCCTAGCGATGTGCGGGTTGTCGCGCCAGAGGGCGGATTGGCCAAGGACTCGGTGATCCTCACCGGACAAGTGCGGGCCATCGCCAAGAGCCGTTTGCTGAAGCACTTAGGCGAGCTTGACCCGGAGACGATGAAGCAGGTGGAGGATGCGATGAAGATAACTCTGAATCTGTCTTAACTTCAAGCCAGAATTTTGGTAACGTCCCAAAGGTGTCGGGCGCATTGGTCTTAAGTTGTAACAGTACATTACCGAGCTTAGGATGATTTTGTAGAGTGTACCTCCATAACAAACCAAACAAGATACTCGATAAAGAATC
>CAJVYM010000101.1 GCA_913009415.1 uncultured bacterium | reverse complement strand
ACCAATAGATAATGGGCATCGCTGGCCAAATCAAAATCCCACCGCGGCTATCCCTCAAGCATGGTTCCTAACTGCGGTAGGATGTTCTTGATCCATAAGTACCAACATCTAACATGAATAGAGCCTCCCCGAATCAGAACAAACCATCGACAGAACCTGATTACAGAAGGTCCATCCCTGCGGATATCGTCAATTCCTTCGACCAATCGGTCGCGCCAACTCCCTTGCTTAGCCCAGCCTGGAGGGCGATGTCCGCTCCGCCGATGTTGAAGGCAACGGAAGCCGTCGCTGATTGACTCTCGGAGACGCTACCACTCAGTGGCTGCACGCGCTGGAGTTGGTAGTTAATGACTAGGTTCACATCTTCCTTCAGCGCATAGTCGTATGTTGCGGATACCGTCAGTGTGTTCTCCGCCGCAATGTCAAACGGGCTGTAGAAGGTTCCATGCAGCGTAAGCTGAGATCCGGGAGTCGGGGCGAGCGATGCATCTCCGGAGATCGTAACCAGGACATCCTGAGTACCGCCGTACGGGTCCATCAACTCGTAACCCAACCCGGCCTGCAACGCCCAACCGCAGCTTGCCTTATCCCCTGTCGCGAGGACGTCATCCTCGATCGTCAGGAGGGCACGCGCGCCCAAAGTGACCCCAGCCGCTTTTTCGATGATCGGTTCGATCGCTGCAACGAGGTCTTTGATCGTTGCATACTCCACCTTCTTTCCGATCTCCTTAGCGATTGCCATCAGTGTGTCGTTCGAAAGCGGATCGGTGATCGTGCCCAGCGCCAACAGGTCCTTCTGGATGTTGACCGCCTTGGCAAGCGGCGTTACGTCGCTGAACCTCCCGTACCCGACTCCGACGCTCACATTAAGCGCTGGCTTCGTCTGGCCGAGGGCGTAAGAGGCATTGGACCCGCCGAACCCAAAGATCGGAGTTTGGTCGCTCAGGTAGTAGTGAAACGTTCCACTCCCCTGCCCAAGCCCACCGGCAATCGCGAAATCTCCAGGTCGATAGACTCGTTCGCGGACAGAGTGAACCCGTAATCGGGAGAGTCGAAGAGCTGCGAGTAGTTGAGGCCGAGTTTGCCGGAGTTTGCCGGAGTTTACCTCTACTCCCGGCACGGCCGGATTGTCGAAGTACCGATAGCTCATGGAGAGCTTGAGATCAGTCAAACTCGTCTGCGGCGAGTGGTAGCTGCAGAGGGACAGCGGTGTCCCAAACGTCACCACTCCGATAAGCAGTACCCCTAAAACAAGCGTTGCCCACTTCATGATCATCACCTTCCTTCTGGATTGTTAACCACCGATAAATTATCACAAAGACGCAGTTTGTGGGCTAGCGACGCACTTCTCCTCTCGCAAGCATCGTTTTCACCTCGCGAAGGCGCGCCCGTCTGTGACCAATACTCCACACAGACAGGTCTTTATCCGCAAGAGCAGATAAGATCACTTTGCTCTACAGGATCGGGATGCGTTCGATCAGGCGATGACCTCGTCAGCCTTTCCAACCCGAGCAAAGATCGCTAGGACTTTCCCCATTTGCTCATCGGTGTGGGTCGCCATGTAGCTTGTACGCAAGATCGATTCCCCGGGCGGCACAGCCGGCGGAAGGGCAACGTTCGTGTATACCCCCGCTTCAAACAGGGCCTTCCACATCCGCAGTGCCTTCATCTGATCACCGATCAGGATCGGTATGATCGGAGTCTCGCTCGCACCGACCTCAAACCCCAACTCTCGATACCCATTGCGCATCCGTTCTGCGATAGCGTTGACGCGATCCACCCGTTCCGGCTCCTGCTCCATCACATCGAGCGCGGCAAGGGCAGCAGCGGCATTCGGCGCGGGGAGGCTGGCACTGAAGATGAGCGGACGGGCGAGGTGCTTGATCCAGTGGATAGTCGCTGCCTCGCCAGCGATAAACCCGCCGATCGAAGCGAACGACTTGCTGAACGTCCCCATGATCAAATCGACCTCGTCGGTCAGGCCGTAATGCGCTGCGGTTCCACGTCCTCGTCCGGTTACCCCCATTCCGTGGGCGTCATCGACCATCAATCGTGCGCCGTGCTTGCGGCAGAGTGAAATGATATCCGGTAGGGGAGCGATCTCGCCGCTCATACTGAACACACCATCGACCACGACAAGCTTTCCCGCGTTCTTCGGGGCACCGATCAGAACTCGCTCCAGATCACCCATATCATTGTGGCGGAAGCGCAGAAGCTTGCCGAGAGCAAGACGCGATCCATCGACGAGGCTAGCATGATTCTCGCGATCGCCGATGATCACATCTCCCCGCCCGACCAACGCGGAGAGGGTACCGAGGTTCGTCTGATAGCCGGTGCTAAACACGAGGGCTTTCTCCATACCGACGAACTGCGCCAGTCGCCCCTCAAGCTCTTCGTGCAGAGCGAGGGTACCGTTGAGAAAGCGCGAACCGGTGCAGCTCGGGCCGAAGCGTTGCAGCGCTTCGATCGCTGCCTGACGCACATGCGCGTGTGCCGTCAGTCCCAAGTAGTTGTTTGAACCGATCATGATCAGGCGCTTGCCAGCGATCGTCACCTCGGTTCCTTCGCTCTGATCGAGCGGTATGAAGAACGGGTAAAGGCCCATCTCCTGAGCCTCGCGAGGGCTCGCCGGGTACCCCATCCCATGTGCTACTTCCGGGTCGGAGTAGAACCCTCGACACTTCTCAAATAGATCCACGATTTTCCTCTCCTCTCCTACGCTTCATTTGGTGACACGTGACAACAGATCGCGTTCACATAACCTTATAGTACTTCATGAGGGCCCATTCAAAGATTCGACTCGGGAGAAATCCTTTAAGAACAGCGGCACCACGCTGCGAAATTCCACCGACCGAGTAGCGCACCCTAGGCGAACGATGACCAAGGATTTTCACGAGCAGCCGCGCAATTTGCTCCGGGGATGAACCGCTCTGTTCGTCCTTCTCCGCAACCTTAATCGTACGCTCGAAGCTTCTCTTGTACGCGGGATCTTCCTTTGCCCCGACGACATAGCGCCTGTTGGCGGTGAACCCGGTGCGAAAATCGCCCGGTTCGATCATCGTCACACGAACTCCGAACGCTCGTACCTCCATGCGCAACGCCTCGGTCATCCCTTCGATGGCGAACTTGGTCGCGCTGTACAGACCCTGATAGGGAAGTCCAATCCGCCCTCCAAGCGAGGATATGTTGACGATTATCCCCTGATGAGCCACGCGCATCACAGGAAGAACCGCGCGGCAGACGCGCAGCATTCCGAAGAAGTTCGTCTCAAAGAGCGCTTTCGCCTCCTCGATCGACGTATCCTCCACTGCGCCAGCGATCCCGAACCCGGCGTTATTGACGACAACATCGATGTGCCCTTCCACCTGCATGATCTGCTCGATCGCTGCGGTGACCGACTCATCGCTGTTCACATCCATCGCCAGCAACCGCACACCAGGATCGTTCGCTTCTTCTTTCGGATGGCGGCTCGTCCCGTAGACGAGATCGCTTTCAGCGGCGAGTCGCTTTGCGCAGGCACGACCGATTCCAGAAGACGCTCCGGTGATCAACACTACCCTGTTCAATGTAACTCCTCTTCCTTTTGTGCCCAGTACATGCACTGCTCTCTGCCTCACGCGTTGCAGAAGGTCAAGCGGCAAAGAGCAGCCCGTGCAAATCCTCTATTCCTTGGCCGGTTTTTCCGACATGCGCGCCTGATTGTGCGTAATTTGATTGACTGACTCAAATGCTCTGCTAATCGATGTTCCCTCCACGGCCTTTTCGGCGATAACGTTCAACTGCTTGCGAGCGTCACTCAGATCCTTAGATAGCGACATGATCTTCTTCTCCAAGGACCCGTTCACCTCGCGCAAGTTGGCAATCGTCTGTTCGAGCGCCTTCTTCTCCCACTCGCGTTCGACGTCAACAAGCGCCGCCTTGTGCCCCATCTCTTTCTCCAGCTCCGCTATCGCTTCCGAGCGCGCCACATCAACAGCCGCTTGCAACCGCTGCGGGAATTCCTCGATCTCTGATGCCATGCGTGCGAATTCTTCCTCTCTTAGCTCGATCTCTTCCACCCGCGCAGCGATGTCCTTCTCCGCCTCTTCTCGCAGTGAGCGCAGTTCGCGTTCAGTTACCGCTCGCTGCTCAGCGTATTCATCTTCCTCCAGGCGCCTGCTGCGATCACGATTATACTCGTACTCCGCCTGCTCCCGCTCACGCGCCTTCTTGGTATCATCTACTTCTGTCTTCCACTGGGCGCGCGTATCCTCAATTTCCTGCTCCAGTTGGTTCTTTCGTTCAGTATACACTCGCTCCAGTTCTTCCAAGCGCTGCACATACCCCTCTTCCAAGTCGGTACTGCGGGAGGCGTACTCTTTCTCCAATTGCTCCCTTTCCTGTGCATAAGCATCCGCGAGTTTAGCCATCGTATCGGCGGCATACTCGATATTGTGCAGGTCCTTCAGCCTGGACTCCTGCAGGCGGACTGCACGTGTTAATTGCTCAAGCTTCTCCGCCTGCTGTGTCAGCTTGTCGCCGAGATCGTTTAACGTAGTACCGATCAGCGTTCGCAGCCGGCTTGTCCCTTCAAGAGCTGAGACCACAGTTGTCTCCAAGCCAGCATCGAGGGCTTCCTCATCCTTTCTCTTCTCAAGTTCCGACAGCCTGCTCTCCGCTTCCTTTCTTGCCGCGGCTTCACGCTTGAACTCATCGAGAAGACGATCGTACTCCTCGATGATCTCCTTCTTCTTCATGGTCTGTGATACCTTCGCTTCTGCCATCATCGGTCCCTCCTCTCTCATATCAATCTGTCGAAGCTGTGTCCAACGAACCCAGGCTGCTCATATGAGTTTAGCGCACGGTGCTGACAAGGCCAATCTCAGCTCACTTTAGTTTGATCCCGATTATCAGCGGATCGTGGTCGGAGGCACGATACGGACCGTTTCGATAGAGCGATTCCACCTGCTCCTTGGACTTATACGAACTGCTGTAGCCAAGAACAGAAGGTTCATCGGCATCGATGTGCCACACTGCTGCGCCCTTCACCTGGGAGAGCAGCGAGGTTGATGCGAGCGCATGATCGAGGGCCCCCGCCTCGCCCTTGTACACGTAGGTGTACGCTGGACCGGCGGAAAAGTGAGACATAAGATCGGTGTACCCACCTGCGGTGAGCGTCGTGATCGGGTTCTCGTGCGTGTAGCAGTTGAGATCGCCGATGATCAGCACATCCGGGTCATCGGTTGTTGTGGGATCGGTGGCAAGCCACTTCAGAAGCGCGGTCGCGGCCTGAGTGCGGTTACTGTTCCAGCAGCCCTGCCCGTCCTTCTGGTCGCGGTCCGGCCCGTGCGCTAAGCTTGTGCTCTTGGATTTGAAGTGGTTGGCAACAATTGTCAACTCCGTGCCGCTCGCCTTATCGACGAACGTCTGGGCCAGCGGCGGGCGGTTCATCTCTGGCAGATCGTTCATCGCCATCGTCGCCGGATCGCCCACCGTATTTACGGTCTGTGTGCGGTAGACGAGTGCGACCGTGATCTTGTCCGTTCCCAGTTGATCTACGCTCGGAGCGACGTAGGCGTACGATGTGCCGATCGGCGCAGCCGCGTTCAGCCCCTGTACAAGATTGTAGATCGCGCTCTGTGGACCGAAGCCGTCGTTCTCGATCTCCATGAGGCCAATGATATCCGCATTCAGTCCGACGAGCGCCTTCACTAACTTATCGCGTTGCCGTTCGAAGTCAGTGAGCGTCGCTGCGCCACGCGCGGTGGGGAACCCCGCCCCGCAGCCATCTCCGTTGAAGTAGTTCTCCACATTGAAGCTTGCCACCCGCAAGTTACCCACCACTTTTGGTGAGATCGCTGGGCGAGGATTGGTGTTAAGAAAGGACGGCATCGCTGTTGGCTCGATCAGATACTCACCGTAGGAATAGGTAATGACACCCTGCACACCAACCGCCTCATCGCCATTCCGGAGCGGTCTGTTCGTCGCTAGCCCTCCCGCGGGATAGATGATCGGATCAGGATTCTGCGCTACGCTCCCATCGTCGAGCACGATGTGGTTGAGGGCGTTTCGTGCCATCACCGCCTGCGCCGGCTTCCCCGGATCTGCGACCTCGGTTGGTGAGAATAGGCGGCCGTTTGCGAGCATAACCTCACCGTAGCGGCCGAGGCCGTACGTATCGGTGACGGTCAGCTTCCGCGGAAAAACGACGCGCATCCCCTCTACATGTTCCCAAGCATCCTGCGAATCGACCGGCAACGTAATCGAGACCGCACTCGGCAGATCGACCATTCCGCACACCGTAATCTTGGTGACGCTCTTGATCTCCGTTAAGCCCTTGTCCTCGGCAACGGTGCCCGTCAGACAGACGAGTTCGCCCATTTCTATATTGGCAGTGGCATTCATGGCGTGGACGAAGATCCCCTCGGACGTATTCGGATTCGAGTCAGCGTCGCGATCCTCCTCTTGCAGGAAGAATCCGCCCAACTCTCCAGTCTTATCAAAATCACCTACCACCACGGCTTCGACAGTGACCTTGTCTCCAACGAGCGGACTCTTATCACCGCTCCCCTGAATGTCGTGAATATTGGTGATCGTACCAGCGCACGTGCAGGTGACAACACTTCGTTGTTGAGGCACAAGCTGTATCACCAGAAGCAACGCCAGTGCAACAGCTAAAGCGATAATCAGTATCTTATTCAATGCCCTCCCCCCTGTTGGCAATAGATTACTCCCCTATCACCTAATCACACAAGGCAGGGTACCGCGGATCTAAACGGTATAGGCCATGCACAACCAGGCCGATGTGAGATCTCACGTAACAAACGTTTGCACCGCCGAGAAGCGAAGAACGCATCAGTGCCCCCGCGGCCATCGCACCAGGCAGATCATGCCGCTTGGCTATTCCTCGGGATCTTGGCATCGCGCCTTCCATCGAGTAGAGTGTCTTCAACCCGAGAGAAGGAGAGAACCAATGAGCGAGAAAGTTTTGGAATTCATCACAAAGCGCAGATCGATTCGCAAGTTCACGGGGGAGGGTATCTCGCGCGAATCGTTAGAGACGATCCTTAAAGCGGCGATGGCAGCACCGTCAGCGAACAATGCCCGCCCGTGGCAGTTCCTCGTCGTCACCGACAAGGCGAAGATCGCCGCCATCTGCCGGGCACATCCCTATGCCGCGTTTGGCGTCGACGCTGGTGCGGTGATCATCCCCTTTGGCAAGAAAGAAAGGTACAAGTGGTTCGATCAGGACATGGCAGCCGCCGCCGAGAACCTCCTCCTCGCCACCGCCAACCTCGGACTCGGAGCAACGTGGTGTGGGATGCTCGGCGAGAGGGAAGCAAAGGTTCACTCCGTAGCAGGCCTGCCTGATGACGTGTTCGGATTCGCCCTCATCCCAATCGGCGTTCCCGCAGAGGAGCAACCTTCGCGAACACAATACGACGAGAAGCGAGTCCACTGGGAAACCTACCGTTCTTAGTAGTTCCGCTTTCCTTTTCACGCTTCGCGCCTTTACTAGAGGCTACTCCTATGCATCCGTGATCAGATCAGCCTCACGCAATCGTGTGGCGAGCACCAAGCTGACCACTAGCAGCCCAGTTAGAATGAGGAGCGACGTTGTCATCGAT
>CAJVYM010000100.1 GCA_913009415.1 uncultured bacterium | reverse complement strand
CAGTATGTGGCGTCTGTAAAGACCCACAAGCGTTAGGACGAGCCAACCTCAAAGGGTCCTCACCCAAGTATACGGGGCCGGCCACCGACTGTCCTGTCTTGTATCCTCTCATCACCAGTATACGAGCAATACCAAAGAGAGGTGCCCTTAAACAGCATACTGAACGACACAAGAGCGCGCAAGACTTGGTCAGGAGAAGCACTTGATAAACAGAAGAACACAGGCAGCAACAGATGTCACCACGCTTCAACTTGTCTTCCTAGTGAGTGGAGAACACCTAGGACGTCGGCGACTGGCACAGCGAACTGGACTCTCTGAGATGACCGTGCGCCTTCAGTTGGAGCGGCTGCGAGACGAGGGTTTCCTTGCCCTGAACAAGTCAGGGGCTGCCCTCAGCCGGTTTGGAAAGGAGCGATTCGCTTCGTTACTCACACACGTTAAAGCGCTCCGAGGGCTCTTCTTGACAACCCTGGCTCAGGACACGGTGACCCTAGCGGCCTTGGTGTCGTTACCAGCAGAGAAACCATCGTGGTGGTACCGCGACCACGCAGTTAGGGAGGGAGCGAGCGCCATGATTTTGATCCGCTGTTGCGTTGAGGATTTATGTTTCTCTCACAGCGAAGAGCAAATCGGCACTCACAATCCCCACGATGAACAAGTGATCAAAGGTGCGTTCCCTTTCCGGCAAGAAGAAGATTTGCTCGTTATTGTGGCCGCTCCAGATCGCAAGAGTGCCGGCCTCGCTCTGTGGAGGGTAATTGGCGAAATGCTCTCTGAGGCGAGGTGATCTTTCCTTCGGTTGATTTTTGGGGTCGGGTACGATAGACTGTGGTCTTACCAATGCGGGATGTTACATCCCACAAACAGGAGGTACACAGATGACAACAAAGGCGTGGAAAGTAGTATCGGCTCTGGTAGTGGTGCTAGTGCTGTTTGGGTTGGTAGCTGCAGCGCAGCCGTATCCGGTCACAGTGACCGACGATAGAGGGCGCGCGATCAAGATTGAGCAGCAACCCAATCGAGTTGTTGTAGCCGGAATCCCTCTGTATACGGAGATTGTAATCGATCTCGGAGCTGTCGATCGCTTGATCGCGGTGGCAAAGTCACCGGACAACCCACCGCAGGTGGCTAAGCTCCCGTCGGTTGGCCCGAGTTTCTCGCCGAATGTAGAGGTCATCATCTCTTTGAAGCCCGATCTTGTGCTCGGCGCCGGAGACTGGGGGGGGGTGAGGGGCAAACTCGAATCGGCAGGGATCACCGTTCTCACCACCCCGCTTATCGGTGGTATCCCCGATATCTTCTCCACAATTCGAACGGTGGGAATCGCGCTAGGACTAAAGGAGCAAGCAGACGCACTGATCGGTCATATCGCGGAGAAGATCGTCACAATTGAGACCACAACCCTTGCCGAAAAACCGGTGAGAGCGGCCTTCCTCTATGCTTCAGCGCCGGATACGTCTCCCTATGCTGCTGGCAGCGGCGCAATCGAGAATGAACTGCTCCTCCGCGCCGGCGGCGTGAACGTGTTCCGCGATGTTCAGGGCTTTCCGCAAGTGAGTTTGGAAGAGATCGTCTCTCGTGACCCTAAGGTGATCTTTACCGATCCTTCTCAGATCGAGAACATCACGGCTAACCCGCTGCTTAAGACCGTGTCAGCGATAAAGAACGGCCGTGTTTACGGGATCAACGCCGCATGGGTCACCTCCACCAACGTTGCAGAGGTCCTCAAGCAGATGGGTGAATTTCTCCACCCAAAAAAATAGGGATCGTAACGAGAGGCGGGATGCGTTGAAACGGAAGAGAACCTATTCCAGAAGATTGGTTTTTGCGGTGCTGCTCGTCTTGATGGTGCTCACGTTCCTTGCTGGAGTGGTTGTTGGCCCGGTTCACATTCCCATCTCAGATGCATTGTCTTACCTGCTAAGACGGGGAATCTCCGCTGATGGTTCCCCGTCCGTTTTTTACCTGATTATTTCCCAGATCAGGCTCCCGCGGGTGTTGTTGGGTCTGCTGGTGGGATGCGCACTTGCCATTTCTGGTGGAACCATGCAAGGGCTGTTTCGCAACCCACTGGCGAGTCCGTACGTCCTCGGAATCGCCAGCGGCGCTTCTACCGGTGCTGCTCTAGTAATGCTAATGAACCTACATGGGGTCTTTTTCCTTCCCCTAGGGGCTTTTGTTGGTGGTGCCCTAGCAGTGGGAATCATTTACCGTCTAGCACAGGAACGAGGTAAGAAGACCTCGGTCTACACGTTAATCCTTGCTGGGGTAGCCGTGGGGGCCCTCTTTTCGGCTGTGACCAGCTTCATTATCTTCTTGAGTTCAGGCACCGAGCGGATGACCGACCTCATCTTTTGGATTATGGGGGGATTGGTACGAGCTAATTGGACCTACGTGTGTGTGTTATTCCCGATTGTTGCGTTTGGCAGCCTCGTACTAATGGCTTTCTCGCGTGACCTAAACGCATTAGCTGTGGGAGAAGAAGGAGCGTTCCATCTGGGAATCAATCCAGAGATGAGTAAGCGAGTCATGTTAAGTGTAGTAACCTTACTTACTTCATCTGCTGTTGCCTTTGCTGGTACTATCGGTTTCGTCGGTTTGATTATCCCTCACATAATGCGGCTGATCATGGGGCCTGACCACCGGTTTCTCTTGCCGGCGACAGCCATTGCTGGAGCTATCTTTCTCGTTTGGGCAGACATGGCAGCTCGAACCGTAGTTCGGCCAGCTGAACTCCCGGTGGGGATTATCACCGCCTTCTTGGGAGCACCGTTCTTCCTCTACCTCTTAAAGGCAAAGAAAGCGAGGATGTAATGGACATCACAATAGAAAGATTGCACTTCTCCTATAACGGGAAACCCGTTCTGCAGAAGATCACCCTGAACGTGCAGAAAGGCGAAATCCTAGCCATTGTGGGCCCGAATGGATCAGGAAAAACCACGCTCCTTAAGAACATCTCAGGAGTTCTCACTCCTGATGCGGGTGTGGTCTATCTGGATATGAAGCGGGTAACTGGCTTGTCGCCTCGGGAACTTTCTCGTTGTCTGACAGCTGTGGAACAAGAACACGAGGTTGGATTCGATTTTACCGTTCGAGAAGTGATCGCTATGGGGCGCATCCCTTATCAAGGTCGGTTTGCGAAAGAAACAACAAAGGATGCACAGCGAATCAGAGAAGCTATGGAGCTTGCTCACGTAACCTCTTTCGCTAACCGTTCCATCCGAGAGCTTTCAGGCGGGGAGAAACAACGTGTCTTCCTGGCAATGGCCCTGGCACAAGACCCACGTGTGCTCTTGTTAGACGAGCCGACCACTTACCTCGATATCAACTATCAACTTCAGATTATGAAGATCGTCCGCCAACAGGCCTCAGCTGGTTTAACCGTACTAATGGCCCTTCATGACCTCAATCTAGCTGCCCAGTACGCAGATCGGGTAGCCATACTGTACCGAGGGCGTCTGTTGGCCATCGGTAGCCCGGTGGATGTCTTGACAAAGGCCAATATCAAACAGGCCTTCCATGCCGATGTGGTTGTAGGCAAGAACTCCGTGACGAATTCCATCTACATCAGCACAGTCCCCCAAAGGTTAAAAGCACCAACATCGTTGGGTAAGTTGCATATCATCTGCGGGGGAGGAAGTGGCGCAGCCGTACTTCACGCCCTCGCCGACCGCTTTTCCTTAAGTGTGGGGGTCGTTTCTCCATTGGACTCCGACTTCCAGGTAGCTCAATACCTGGGCGCCAAGCTTGTGACGGAGGTTCCGTTTGCCCCTATCTCCACAAGAGCGTACGAGGAGAACCTCGCTATCATGCGGTCAAGTGATGGTGTAATCATCTGCGAGACCCCGTTTGGTTCCGGGAATCTACTGAACTTGCGTGCCGCCGTAGAACTAGAGAGCAAGACCAATATCTACGTTCTTAACCCAGAAGGGATCAAGAAGAGGGATTATACGGGGGGGCAGGCGACGAAACTGATCCGTCAGCTTGTGAGATCCGGCGCTGTTCCAGTAAATGGTCTGGGGGCACTTAAAAGGCGCCTCATTTCAGGGTATTACAACACCGATTGCGATATAAATCGACAATCAGAGCCCTCAGAAAGCGCGCCCAAGGCAGCAGCAGGACGATAAAGAAATATAGGGCTGTGTAGACAACCGAGGGCTAGCTTGCTAACAAAAAAACAAGAGTCTTAGCAGCAGACTACATCACACACCACTTTCTCTTGACAAGAGGAGCAATTCGTGATATATTGGCCAAGTTAGCTTGGAGGGAAGAAATAAGGATGGAAGAGACCTATCCTATCCAAACGACTGATCTTGCAGGAAGTTCGTACGAGCTCGGGACGAGTCTGTCTCGCAGCCTTGCAAAGGATCCTTCCCGTCTCAGCGAGTTCCAGAGGTTCGTCACACAGGAGAATACCCAGGGAAAATCGCTTCCTGTCTATACAGAACAAGCTCTCAACAAGGTATTTACCCTGCTTAAGCAGCGGTCTCCAGGAATCACCGAATGGGTGGAGGGCATGGCAAGCAAGCTTGGCATTCCAGCAAAAGAACTCTTCTTATTTAGCACAGGAGGATACTTCAGTGATATGGCGCACGCTCTTGATCAGAGGAGAGATGGGTGCAGTACGTTCTCGGTATCCCTCTCAGATCAGGGGCCAATCCTTGCCAAGAACCGCGACTCCAAATCCGCTTATGGTCCTTGGCCGGTGGCGATTCGTGTGCGTCCGCAGAAGGGATTTGGCTACCTGGCAATGACCACGTACGGAGTCCCGGGAGTGAATAGCAGTGGCATGAACGAACATGGGCTAGCTGTTGCGGATACACACGCGACCTCCTCTGATATCGGCCCTGGTCTTCCCCGGTTTGCGCTTACAGAGAAGATCCTCACGCAATGCACATGGGTAGACGAGGCTCTCGGAATGATTATGAAAGAACCCCTGATGGGTCGGGGAAACTTGATCCTCGCTGATGCTCAAGGAGCACTCGGGGTAGCCGAGTTAGGCCACTGCAGGCGAGCCGTGCGCAGTTGCACCTCTGGGTATCTCGTCAATACCAACCATTTTACTGATCCACTGTTGCGGAGCGCCTTTTTGGAGACAAATCCCGGTTCCCTTAAAGGGACCAGTGAGGCACGGTATTCTCGCCTGTCTGAGCTTCTCTCTACTGGCGACCATACCCTCGCAGAAGCAAAGCAAATCATGCCTTACCACGGAGGCGCACTTGACTCCCTGTGCCGCCACGAGGAGCTGGACCCTCCTTATCGTACGATCTCAACTGTATTCTACCTCCCACAACAGAGGAAAATGATCTTTTCCGACGGTTACCCATGTATGGCGCAGTACCGAGAGCTGGTATGGCAGTAATTGCTTGTATTCAGTGTTTGACAAGAGGGATTCTTACGGTATTATTTGGTGTTACTGGTAATACCAAGAAAAGTACAAAGGAGGGGAGAATGACGGACCATCCATGGCTAACCTATCAACCTAAGAAGAGTACGCTGGTTGCTGAATGGATCTTAGAGCAGATTCGCTCGCAAGTCTACCCTGAGGGAGCTAAGCTCCCTTCCGAGCGGGAGATCGCACAGACACTTGGCATGAGCCGACCACCAGTCCGGGAGGCGCTGAGTGCTCTACAGATCGCCAGAATCGTCGAGATTCGGCCGGGTGATGGAACCTACATTAAGAGTGCTGCCCCGGCAAACGAGATGGTAAGCAATACCATGTCGGTACTTGAGGAGAGCGAAAGCCCGTTTGAGGTGATGCAAGCACGGCGCGTACTAGAGGAGGGAATCGTTAAAATTGCAGCTACACTAGCCACCGTCGAGGATGTGGGGAGGTTAGAGCAGGTTTTGGAAAGAATGCAGGATGCTGTAGAGCACGGCAATCTCTCCCATTACTTCCAAGCGAACCGCGAGTTTCACCTTGCCATCGCCACAGCTACCCATAATTCTGTCCTCCGGAAACTCCTTAACTCTCTGCTAATATCAGAAGAGAAGAAGCTGTGGCAGGAATCCATCCAACGGTATCTCACCGATCCGGATCATATTAAGGCGTATGTGGGCCGGCACCAGCGTCTCCTTCAGGCGATTAAAGAGGGAGATGCCGATCTAGCGGTTCGCGAGATGCACGAACACTTCTCTGGAACGGTGGAAGAGGTACGCGACTATCTGTAAGGGGGAAAGCATTGGAAGATCGGGAAGGTTCACTGATCGCGTGCGCCGAGGCGATCGATCGGTTGATTACGGTCGATATTGGCAGTCGGGGAGTAATTGGTAAGCTGTATCAGGCAGCGCGACGGCTGTCTTCCAAGCCGCTTGTGCTGACAGTGACCGAGGCATTGCAAAATGCATTGCGCAATAAGAATATCGTGTTCATCGCTACCGGTTGGCCGGATCGAACAGCGGTCGATCTCACGATTGCCGAGACAGACGGTCCTTCAGGGGCAGCCATTCTCGCACGCGCCCTCCACCGGGCGTTTGGAGTGATCCCCATTCTTCTCACTGAGGAACAACTGGTCCCTGGTTTGTGTGAGGTCGTTGGTTTCGCTGGATTTAAGGTCCTGTTTTCGGAGTCTGTACTTCGCGCCCGTCATTCTAAGGGACCAGTCCACGCGGCGACCGTCCTGCCGTTTCCGATCTCCCTGCCGGAGGCGCAGCGCGAAGCAAAACGCCTGTTTGATCTCTACTCCCCTGGCGCGGTCATCGTAATCGAGAAGGGAGGAATGAACGAGTCCGGCGCCATCTACTCCTGTCGCGGCGAGGAAACCACCGAAACAATTGCCAAAGCTGACCAACTCGTCATCGAAGCGCGCGAGCGCGGGATCTTCACGTTAGGAATCGGAGATGGAGGTAACGAGATCGGGATGGGATTGATTCATAAGGAGGCTGAAGAGATCCTGGCGCAGGGTATTGGTAAAAGTGTTTCTGGTGGTTTCGCTTCCAGTGTCACTACTGATGCCTTGGTGGTTGCTGCTGTCTCAAACTGGGGCGCTTACGGAATTGCGGCGTGTTTAGGTGTGCTATTACAAGATCAAGATATTTTCCACGATGAGAGCGTGGAACGGCGCGTTCTCGAAGGTTGTGCACACGCTGGCTTCATCGACGGGGTCACGGGATATGTTGAAGGGAGCGTGGATGGTATCCCCATTGATGTCCATCTTGCCCTGGTGAGGATCCTGAAATCGATCGTTAACCAAGCCCTTAAGAGGGAGTAGAGCATGAGATGGATCACTGTGTGTGGCGGAGGAAACGGTGCACATGCCCTAGTGGGAACCCTTTTACTGAGGGATCAGACAACCCACATCCGACTGTATTTGCCGCTTAAAGATGAACAAAGGCGTTTTACAAAGGCTTGGATTCAACTCCCAAGTGCAACTGTCAAGGAGGTATGTGTGGAGAAGAATACTTCATACGGGGTTTGAAAGCCAAGTGTCTTCCTTGGACGATGATTGAGCCGCTCCATCGCCTGCTCGATCTCTTCCCTGGTAACTCCTGTCAGCTTCCTGTCTTTGGGAAAGTACTGACGAATTAACCCGTTTGTGTTCTCGTTCACCCCTCTCTCCCATGATGAGTACGGATGAGCAAAGTAAACCTTGATCCCTAATTCATCTGTAATCTGCTCATGCTCT
>CAJVYM010000099.1 GCA_913009415.1 uncultured bacterium | reverse complement strand
CGGGTAGTTGACCTGCTCGGAGATATCCGGGAGATGACGATGATCTTTCCGGGAGAGAACACCGGTGGTAAGCCAACGATCCGGACCTCACTCAGTGCGCTGTCGCCTGAACAGCGAGAGCTCTACGAGGTCCTTGACCTAGATCGATACGTCGCCCGGTAGGTCATACAGGATTCGTGAGGTTTTCCCCGTAGAGATGCTGTGTTGCGAAATATACGCGGTAAAGTCGGGCTAGGTCATAGATAAGGATTGGAGCCGCCACTGAAACTGCGCGTCCTTGGAAGTAGTCTTCGCCGGGGAGCCAGTTTTACCTCCTTGGTTGATAGAACTGTGGTCAAGGCAGGCCCCGGGTAATAGCGCTCGGGGCCTATTTCTCTTCTCCCAACCGGCCAAAATCACAACTTGGTGACGAATCGCACCAAATCTGGTGACTAACTCCCAGCTGCGCTCGCAAGCGCGAAAAGGCCCTTCTCATCTGCATTACATCCATCATCCTGCTCTACAATGACACTGCGGACGCCACTTCCGTTGCAGGAACATTGGCAAAAGACTTGGCAAAAGGCCATTTTAATGCTATGCTGAGCACTACTATCTACTCGAGGGGGTACAGCGTGAACAAAACAGAGTTCGTCGAAATGTTGGCCAAGGAAGCAGATCTTACCAAGAAGGATGCCCGCAAGGCAGTCGAGGGGATGGTCGAGCTTATCACTAAGTCGCTCTCCAAGAATGAGCCTGTTGTCATCACCGGATTCGGCAAGTTCGAGGCTCGAACGCGTAAGGCATCGACACGGATGAATCCGCAGACCGGTAAGAAGATCAAGGTTCCCGCCAAGGTAGTGCCCGCATTCAAAGCGGGCAAGACGTTGAAGACAATCGTCGGCAAGAAAGCGAAGAAGAGATAGGAGGATCGCGAGGCGCTCACGCACGCTGGGGCGCGAAGTATCTGAAACCGAATGGTCCGCATCATTACGATGCATATTTGCTGTGATCAAGCTTTGAGCGCTGCTCAATCGAGAAATGTGCTCTTAGTTTGTGTTGCATATAAATGATACGGACTGTTCGTTATTTTTTTAACGGGTACCCGAGAAGTATGTATGCCTCATTGGCATCCGCCGCCCAGTGTTGTCAACTGCGTTTTCGTGTAGCACAAGCCTTTCCTCCCAATACGAACGCAGCTTGCAACTTGTCCGCATCGATCGTTCCCTTCTCGTCAGCACCACCAATGAGCAATTCATCAACGTAATCAGTTTCATAAACGTTGAAGAAGTAGCGCACCGTTCGTCTCATGCCTTCGAAATCTGCTTGAGGATTCCCCGCTGCGGCTAGTAGGATCCCTTTCCGCCTGGGGTACCGGCCGTGAGATAGGCGGAGCGGTATGTGTAGACGGTACTTACGCACCCATTGACACTGTGCGCGATCGACAAGGCACTTCACCCGCGCGGGAAGCGCCGCGAAGTAAAGCGGAGCCGACAAGACGATCACATCGGCAGAGATGATCTGTTCGTTCACCTCTTGAAAGTCGTCTTCAATGGCGCACTTCCCGTCCAGAGAGCAGCCGTCACAGTCATCACAGGGTGCAATCTGTAGCGATGCAACCCGCCACGTGCTCGTATCAGCACCAGCCTGTTGCGCTCCATCAAGAAACGCGTCGAGGAGCCTGTCCGTATTCCCGCCTCGTCGCGGGCTCCCCGCCAGGCCAAGAACATTGATCTTCATCCGCTCGTCCATTGTGCCTTCCTTTTACCCCATTCCACCTATTGCCGCCAGTGGCTCGTATCACCAGTTTCACCATCGGTTCACCCGCCCTTCACAACTCGTTCACAATAGAGGGGTAGAATTGCACCATAAAGATGGAAATGCACTGGGGGTGAATACATATGACCAAGCAGACAGTCACAGATAAGCTGTCGATCTACATTCCGCAGAAGAAGATGGCGGAAAAGCCGGTGGAGCGATTGATCAAGCTTGCCGAGAAGAGAGATCGCTCGATCAATTACCTGGTCGTGGACGCGGTTCTGCAATACCTTGCCCGTGAAGAGAACAAATAACTTGCGGCAGGCCGCCCCACACCCTTACGCGTGGAGCAGCCTGCTTTCTCATCTAAGCCCCGCCAAACCTATCCCTTCAGATAGAGATCGAACCAGCCGCTGATCTGTTCGAGCCGCGCAATGCGCCGATCGGTTCGTCCACCACGCGATAGGCCATGCGGTTCATCCGGGAAACGAATCATCTTCGTGTCCACGCCAAGTTGCTTCAGCGCAACGAAGATCTGCTCTCCCTGCTCAATCGGGCAGCGCATGTCGTTCTCACTGTGGATGACGAGCGTCGGTGTCACCGCGTTTCCGATGTACTTAATCGGTGACTGCCGCCAATAATTCTCCATCTCCTCCCAGGGAGGAACGTTCCCAAACTCCTCCTGAAACGCCCAGTTAAAGTCGCTTGAACCGTACATACTGATCAGGTTGCTCACGCTGCGTTGAGTGACGGCAGCGGAAAATCTGTCGGTGTGCCCGATGATCCAGTTTGTCATATAGCCGCCGTAGCTTCCACCGGTGACGCCCATACGCTTACGGTCGATGTACGGTTTCGCGCTTACGTAGTCCACCCAAGCCGTGATGTCGTCGTAGTCCGCGCCGCCCCAGTCGTTCCAGATCGCCTTTGAATGTTCCTCGCCATACCCCTGCCCACCGCGCGGGTTGCAGAAGTAGACGACATAGCCCTGCGCGGCCAGGTAGTAGAACTCGTGCATAAAGAAATTCCCGTATTGAACGCGCGGGCCACCGTGGATTTCAAGGACTGAAGCGTACTTCTTTCCCGGATCGAATCCCGGTGGGGTGATGATCCATCCCTGCAGGTCGTTTCCCGCTGATCCCTCAAACCAGATTTCCTTGGTCCCGCCGAGGTCGATCTCTTCCAGAAGCTCGTCGTTCACACTCGTAAGTTGCTTATCATCACCGGTAGCCATGTCCCGCAAGAAGACCTGTCCCGGGTCCCTCATGTCGCCGTGAAAGTAGACGAGCCGCTCCTGAGCCTGATCGAACGAGAAGACGCCAACAACACCATCCCGATCGATAACATCGCTCACATCTCCACCGAGAGTAGCCCGCTTGAGGACGGTGTTCCCATGATATGCGACTTGGAAGTAGACCTCATCGCCACTCTTCGACCAGGTGGGAGCAACCTGCGGCAGGCTTCCCATATCGTTGATCGTCCACGGGGATACGTCAAAGTCATGTTCACAGGTGATACAGCGTGCTTGTCCATCCCCAGTTGCAGGGACAACCCATAGGTGCGTGTTTTTCCACCCTTCTCCCTTCCCCTCGTGGCCGTAGTAGGCGATGCTGCGTCCATCGGGCGAGAACGACTGATTGGCCTTCGGCCCGACCGGCGTGGGAAGGTGTCTCATCTCTCCGCCGCTCGCAGGAATCACGAAGAGATCGATCGCATCGGGATCGAGATCGGGATCATCCGCATGGTTGGAGCAGAAGGCGATCTCCTTGCCGTCGGGAGACCACACTGGGTCCCACTCATCGAACACGTCACCTTCCGTAATTTGCCGCACTTCCGCAGTTCTCACATCGATGATCCACAGGTGCCGTCGCGCGTGTGGCAGGTACCCTTTCCCATCTTCCTTGTAGAAGACTCGGTCGATCTCACGACAGACGACGCCCAGCTTCTTCTTCTCCTCGTCTTTCTCCCGCTCGATATCTTCTGGGTCCTTGGCGCGAAACTGCAACAGCAACCGCGTTCCGTCGGGCGACCAGGAGAATGACTCGATCGTCCCCTTAAGGTCGGTCAGCCGCCTTGCCTCCCCTCCGTCGGTCGGAAGGAGGTAGACCTGCGGCTGCTTTTCGTCCTCGCGGTTGGACAGAAAAGCAATATTCCCCCCATCGGCAGCGAAGCGAGGGCTAGTATCGGATTGCTTGCCATATGTGATCTGCCGAGGCTTCCCGCCCGGAAGCGAGATCGCCCACAGGTGGGCATACTTCTTCTCCGTCTTCTCATCGACTGAATGCTCGCAATAAACAGCAAGATCCCCGCGGGGTGAGATCTGCGGCTGCGAGATCAGATGAAACAGGTACAGATCATGTGCAGTCAGTGAACGGTGCTTCTGTGTCAGCATGCTACCTCCAAAGATCATTATCGATTACTCCCCTCGCCGGTCGACGAAGATACGACATTGTACGACGAGCACGCGCCTTGGCACAGGCGCAAGTATCCCCCCCCACAAGAGCAAGCCCCAAAACGGAAACGTGACGCCATGCAAGATCTCGGAATTTTGTAGTGTGGCCGCTTGCCACGTGGGGCTCGTCCACCACGTTGATAACCCCAACGTCGCAGACAAGCTGCGACGCTACGCAAGATTAGGGTCTTTGTCATTACCATCACTGATCACGGCCTTGTTCTGGTCAGAGGGATGTAACAACGTGGTGACGCGTTTCCTGTCTTTCCTGGTCACGGGTGGCGCAATGCTCAACCGTACGTAGTTACAATGGATCGAATCCATCAGATGCAGATCTACAAAAGGGGTGAGTGATCGTGACTGATACCGGAAAACTGGCAATAATAGCAGCGATATTTGGCGTATTGCTGCTCGGGGGACTGTCCATCAACCAGCAACATGCACCGGCGCCTCAGCCGGTAGTGGAACAGGCCCCCGTCGCTCCGCAGCTCTCACTGGAGATGCTCGGGCCGGTCTACTCGGAGAAAGCGGTGTACACAGACGATCTAATTCGCATGTCCTTTAAGACACCGCTCACCGACAACGGAATAGAGAGCGCCCTTCCGTTCTGGTTACACAATGCTTCGGGCAATGTGATCACCGTTCTGTGGGATCGTTGTTCACTGCAACTTCCATCCGGCAACACGGTAAACATCGTGAACAAGGGGCCCGATGGTGTCCTCAAACATGCACTCACGGACCAGACCATCTCCATTGCGCCGGGAGGAGATCTTTTTGATACGATCGTGCCAGTCTCTGAGGTCTCGAAAACCGATACTGGCTGGGCACTCACCACTGGAGTCCTAAATAAGGGGCCGTTCCAGCTCGTGCTCGCCCTGGAAGTGGGCGGCAATGCACAACAGATCAAGTATTACACGTTCCAGTTCATCATCCGCTAGGCGGCAGGGTCGTACGCCACCAGTGCCGAGGCGACGACACACGGGCGAGCGGTTCCCAGTATCTGCGAGTAGTCGGAAAGGGAGAACGATAGTTTTCTGAACGCCGCGTTGCTCCCGAGGTACTTGGCAATGACGGGCAGGATGTAACGTTGATCGCTTCGCAGGATCTCGTTGGAGTCACGAAATGCTCCAGCGAGATCCTGTTTTCGTATCGCTAGAGAGATAATTCGCTCGCATTCGCCGCGGAAGAACGGCTCCAGATCCTCTTCCTTTTTGTCAAGCATCTTCTCCACAGGAGTATAGGCCGTGCCATAGTGCACGATGTCCCCGGTTGTCACAATCGCGGTATCCGGATCCCGCACCGATCTGAGAAACGCGACAATATCATCCGCAGCAGCGAACGCCCCGCTCACCGGATCGCGCGTCATCCCTATGTAAAGCGGCGAAACAGTGATCGGCGAAATTCCGTGCATCCGAGCGTAGAGAGACATCAACGAGAAGAACGAATCCAGCGAAAACTCGTTATTCAACACGCCCATCCGATCGATACGCACAGCCTCCGTCTGATCGTCGGCAATACCACCACAGGGGATCTTCCCAAACGCGGTCTCAATCAAATGGACCTTGGGCACGAACCCTCCCCGCAACAAAGCGTATGCCCGCAGGCGCTCGCTTGGTGAACGCTCGCTATCAATGGCTGTGCGATAATCCTCGTCATACGGGGCAGAAAGCACAGAAGTATGAAGGACCCCCAGAGCGATGACGCGCTTGATCCCGGTGCGGTAAAGACCGGAGACGACGCGCGCCTGCAGCGGACCGATGTAGTGCGCCGCAGTGTGGGGAAAGGACAGGATCGCCCCGCGTCGAACCAGTACGTTCATTTCCCGGTCTTCATGGAAAGAGTCAAATAACCCTTCAAGATACGCTTTCGTTGCCGGCTGGGTCATCTCATCACGGTAATAGGTCTTCCAATTCATGACCACATTATACAAGAATCGGCATGACAAGGAACGCCCCATTGCATAAACTTACACGGGGGAGGTTGGAGACGTTGAGCAATCGAGAAACCCGGATAGTGGCGAGACCATCACGGATAGCGGTCGGGCTGACTGTTATGCTCGTCATATCGTTTTCGTGTGCAGCGCGCGTCACGATCCCCGACTCACACCTTGAGGCGGCGATCCGCACCGCGCTCGACAAACCCACAGGCGAGATCACCGCAACCGCTCTTCACTCCCTTACCGCACTCTTTGCCTCCGGCAAGGAGATCACGGATCTCACCGGGCTTGAGGAATGTACCGCACTTCAGTACGTTGATCTCTCGGATAACCACATCAGCGACATCACGCCGCTCGCCGGGGACACTGACATAGAGATTCTGCTGCTGCAGAGCAACGAAATCGCTGATGTCGCACCGCTTGCGGGGCTAGTAAACCTCATCAAGCTCGATCTCGACTTCAACCGCGTCCTCAACATCGCGCCGCTTACCAACCTCACCCATCTGCGTTGGCTGGGGCTGTGGGATTGCCGTGTAAGCGGCATCTCCGTCGTCGCGAACATGCCGAATCTTATCACCCTCGGGCTCGGGGGAAATCCCATCTCAAGCCTTGCTCCTATCGCTGGCCTCACGCGCCTGTACTGGCTTGGCCTGCCCAATACCGGCATCAGCGATCTCAGCCCGCTAAGCGGCCTCTCAGGGCTTATCAAGCTGAGTCTCGGTGGAAACAAGATACGGGATTTAACTCCCCTGTCCAGACTAACGCACTTGCAGGGGCTTGGCCTGGGAGACAACAATATCGATGATTTGAGCCCGCTATCGAGCCTAACACGGCTGCAACGCCTCAGCCTATGGGGAAACAAGATAAGCGACATCAAACCACTAGTAGGTCTCACCGATCTGGAAGAACTGTGGCTGGATCAGAATAACATCCACGACATCAGCGTCCTGTCAGGACTTGTACAACTCAAGATCCTGGGACTAGGAAAGAACATGATCACCAACTTGTCACCCCTCGTTGCCAACACCGGCCTTGGAAACGGTGACGCAATAACCCTAACCGGGAATCCATTCGACTTCACACCCAAATCAGCCGCACTGCGGGCGATTGACCTCCTAAAGAAGCGCGGGGTAGACGTTAAGTACGAGAAGCGATGAGAACGAGGAACTAAGATAAGAAGCTAGCATACACTCTCTTCTATGCCAAATCACTACCTGTAGGCTGATAATCCGTGCTCCTGTAGCGTGACAGCTCGTCTGTCACGTTTGTCACTGGCCGAGATAGTATCCTATCCCCGGGGGAGGGTCGGCTGGTATCCCC
Source organism: uncultured bacterium (assembly GCA_913009415.1). Classification (GTDB taxonomy): domain Bacteria; phylum Bipolaricaulota; class Bipolaricaulia; order UBA7950; family UBA9294; genus M55B144. The sequence goes on along the minus strand of CAJVYM010000099.1, from coordinate 188 downwards.
GCCTAAGATCAGTTAAATATTCCCTGAATCCGTGAAGCAGGCAGCGGAACAAATTGCCATATGCCTGGGCAGGATGCTACATTGTGAGGGGTGAGCGTCCATCTGAAACGTTCACCCGGGAGGTGCGGGGAAGATGCGCTTTGAGATCGTACAGGGGAATGAACTACTCTCTAGCCATTCAGGACTGG
>CAJVYM010000098.1 GCA_913009415.1 uncultured bacterium | reverse complement strand
GCTGCTCGTTACGTCGTAGAGGAACAGCTGCTGCTTGTCCTGATCACGCTTCCTCCCATTTCGCTTCGCAAACAGATGATCCTCGATCTTCGCCTGGTTCTCTCTTAACCAATCGAGGTTGTTGTACGATGCGGCCTGGCAAGGCCGCATCATGCAACGGCCTATCTAAGAGGGTTTCTTTATCTCCATCTTTGAAAGGACGAGGCCGGTGAGGAGCTTTGGGTAGAAATCGGTTGACTTCTGCGGCATCTTCTCTCCGTGATCGGCGACGCGCTTGACCTCATCGGCACTCGTGGAGTTTAAAAGGAAAAGGATCTGCTCCTTCCCCTCATCCACCATCGTCACCCCGTGCTCAGCATCGACCGTATAGGTCACGTTTCGCTGCTCTTCGAGGGCCGCCGCATCTATTCCCAGGAGTTTCTCCAAGATCGCTGCGTGGAGGATCGAGACATCGAGCCGTTTGTAGTCGGTTGACCTGTCACCCGTGATCAACCGGTTCATCAGCCCCTCGTCACGCAGGGTGAGGGTCGCAAAGATTCCATCTGTATAGCAGCCAAAGGTGTGCCGGGCGTGACCGGCATGAACCGCTTCCTGCCACGCAGTAAAGGAGTCGAATCGCTCCACTTCAAAGTCTTCCTGTGCCTGATCGAGGAAAGAGGCTGCATTGTAGTTCGAAAGGCCGTGAACGAGCCTGTTGATCGGGCGAATGGACATCCCCGGAAGGTCGATGTTGAACAGGGTCATCATCCGCACGTCGAACGACTCAGGCGCTGCTTCTGTCCATCCCTTCTCTTCGCACTCGTGCATGTAGTTGACGGCTGTCTCGTAGCGGTGGTGCCCATCGGCGATGTAGAGGTCCTTATCGGCAAGAGTGCTTTGTACCGTTTCGATCACCGCAGGATCGGTCACCTGCCACACCCGATGTAGGTTCCCAAGGTCATCAGTCGCTTCGATCGTCGGTGCGATCCCATCGATCACAGCAGCGAGCGCCTCGTCAGCCTTGCGTTCCGGGTCTGAGTAGAGCATGAAGATGTGACCGAAATTAGCTTCTGTCGCATGCATCAAGCGCAGGCGGTCCTCCTTCGGTCCCTTGAGCGTCTTCTCATGCGCGTGCACCCTCTCTGGTTCGAGCTTTCCCAGGGCGATCACCCCTTTACGCACGAGGCGCTCCCCACCAAAGCTGTACTCCTGGTGATATACGTACACCGACGGGGTCTCATCGCGCACGAGGATCCCTTCATCGAGCCACTTGCGTAGATAAGCGGCGGCACGGGTGTACACGTTCTCTCCGTTGTCCCCCGGCTGAGCGATCCCCTTGATGATGCGCACGATGTTGTACGGGCTGCGCTCATAGTAGGTCTTCTGCTCTTCCTCGCCGATGCGGTCGTACGGTTGAGCGACAAGATCACTCGTCTCACCGGCGCGCGAGGGATCGTAGCGCACGCCGCGAAATGGGATGATATGAGCCATCTTTCCTCCTAGTTGGATCTTGCAAATTCGATGACCGTCGCTGCCGCCTCCGCGCCAACGCGCCCCTGTGCTTCCACCGTCGATGCCCCGATGTGCGGAGTGAAGGAGACGTTCTCCTGGGCGAGCAACGGATTATCAGATGCCGGCGGCTCCACGGCGAACACATCGAGGGCCGCTCCACCGACCTTCCCGCTTGCTAGTGCCGCCGCGAGCGCACCTTCGTCGATCACACCACCGCGGGCACAGTTAAGCAGGCGCACTCCGTCCTTCATCTTACTGATCTCAGCCTTCCCGATCGCCGCTCCCACTTTGGGATCAAACGGGATATGCAGCGATATGAAGTCGCTTTCAGCAAGGAGCCGGTCGAACGGGACCATCTTCACGATCTCAGGTAGCGGGCTTTCATCTACGAACTTGTCGTAGGCGATCACGCTCATCCCAAGGGCGGTAGCCTTCTTGGCGAGCGACTGGCCGATACGGCCGATTCCAACGATCCCAAGCGTTTTGCCATCGATCTCGATCCCCTTCAGTGCCTTCTTCTCCCACTTTCCTCCCTTCACGGAGACCGTTCCACGGGAGATGTAGCGGGCAAGAGAAATCATGTGTCCCAGGGCCAGTTCAGCGACCGAGTTCGAGCTCGCCGCCGGTGTATTGCGCACGTTGATTCCTTTTTCCTTGGCGTAGTCGACGTCGATGTTGTCCAGTCCGACACCGGCGCGCACGATCAGCTTCAGATTGGTCGCTGCGTCAATGATCTCCGCACGCAGCTTGGTCGCGCTACGAACGACGATCGCATCGTAATTCGCAATCTCTTTCTTCAGTTGCTCAATGGAGAGATCGGTCTTCTCATCGACCGTCAACCCCGCCTCGCGCATCTGTGCAACGGCGCTCTTCGCTAGTGGATCAGATACAAGAACCTTAAATGTCATTTTTCCTCCCTAGAGACCAAGGATCGTGTCGATCGCCCGTAGAAGGCCCTCGATCTCGTCCATCTGTGTATCCCCCATGTGGGCGATGCGGAACGTCTCGTTCTTCAACGCTCCGTAGCCGTTGGAGATACGCACGTTGTACTCCTCAGCCAATCTGTCGATCAGGTTTGGCACATCAATACCGCGCGTGTTCTTGATGCAGGTAAGCGTCTTGGACCAGTACCCTTGTTCGGGGTAGATGTCGAAGTTCTTCTGCGCCCACGCCTGCACGATTTCCGCCATCTTCGCGTGTCTTGCAAACCGATTCTCGATCCCCTCAGAGAGCATCTCGGAGAGCTGGGCGTTCAGCGCGAACATGTGTGGTATCGCCGGTGTCGATGGGGTTTGGTTCTTCTTGTGGTACTTGTAGATGTGGTTTAAGTTGAAATAGTAGCTTCGAGGCAGCACCTGCGCGGCCCGGGCCAGTGCTCGCTCGCTGACCGCGGCGACGGCAAGGCCGGCGGGGAGGGCGAACGCCTTCTGCACGCCGGCGAGGACAAAGTCGAGTTTCCAGGCGTCGGTGTCGATCTTCACTCCTGCCATTCCGCTCACCGCATCGACAAGGAGGAAGACGTCGGGATAGGAGTTCACTACCTCGGCGATCCGCTCGACCGGGTTCATCAACCCAGTGGAGGTCTCGTTCAACACGAGGGTCACCGCATCGTATTTACCCGTCTTCAACTGCTCGTCGACCATCTCCGGCTTTATCGCTTGATCCCAATCGATCGAGAGGGCATCGCAGGGGACGCCGTTCCCCTCCGTAATCTCGTGCCAACGCTTGGAGAACGCCCCGTTCACCAAGTTGAGGCATCGTTTGGCGACGAGGTTCGTTACCGCGGATTCCATTGCCCCAGTGGAAGAAGAGGTGTACAGGAATACAGGGTTCTGCGTGTACAGAAGCTTCTGCAACTTCGGCTGAATCTGCGCATAGAGGTCGGCGAATTCGGGTGAGCGATGGTGAATCTGTGGCGTGGCAAGTTCCTTTAGAATATCGGCGCGAACTTCCGTCGGCCCCGGCGTGAACAATCGTTTGTGCATGGCTACCTCCAGATATCGGTAAGGCTGTCAGACTGACTTTACCACTCCCATTCACGGTTTTCAATGCTGAAGAGTTCGATTTCCCATCGTTTGCGACGAACCAGATCAGACGCTCGAAATCCATTATTCTCAAGCGCTGCCGATTGATATCCTATCCGATGGCAGCGGGGTAGCGATCAGGAGCATAAGAAACGCCCCTCGCTAATGGAGGAGCGCTTCTTGAACCCATCGTAAATCGTTCTCTTTTTCTTATAACAGGCCGACGCGTTCGTTGAACGCCTCGATCAGTTTGTCGATCGGCTCGACCATTCGGTGGATGCGGTCCCAGTAGTCAGGATAGTCGTACCACTGCGCGTCCAGCTCTTCGACCGATTTTCCCATCTGCTCGATCCACGTGTAGTACTTCAGGTTGTGGATCCGCTTGCGGTCTCGGTAGCGCAGTTCCAGGGTGTGATCGGTCTTGATCCCCTGCAAATGCAGGTTGTAGTCGATCGCTGCCTGCATCTCGTTGTACTCTCCGCGTTCCGCGGTCAGTTCGGCGAGGCGCGTCTGGTAGAGTTCCATCGAATCGGTGAACACGGTGAGGACGACGTCCTTCTCCGTCAGCTCGTAGTACTTGGCGAACTTGATCGCCGAGAGGACGTTGGCCACGCTGGAGATCCCCATCAGCGGGAGCTGCTCGATGAACTTCTCCCCCACCCCTTGGGTTGCCAGGAACTTCTGCCCGGCCGGTTCGTTGAACAGGCGGATGAGGCTCATGCAGTCCTCATCGTCGATTCCGGTCACCATGTCCGTGTTACGCGCGTTGTGGATCCACGGCACGTGCTTGTCGCCGATCCCCTCGATGCGGTGGCCGCCGAACCCGTTTTCAAGGAGCGTCGGGCATTGTAGCGCCTCAGAGACGACGAGCTTGCTCGCTGGATAAACCTCTTTCAGGTAGTCACCGCAGCCCATCGTTCCCGCCGAGCCGGAGGTGAGGACGACACCGGCATAGCGGCCGTTATCTCCCAGCTCCTGTTGCAGGACCTCCTCCATGGCATGCCCGGTGATCTCGTAGTGCCACAGGTGATTTCCAAACTCATCGAACTGGTTGAAGATCATGATGTTATCGCGCGTGTTCTGAAGCTCGATGCACTTCTGGAAGATCTCCCACACGTTCGACTCGCAACCGGGAGTGGCGATTACCTCGCCGGCGACCTTGGACAGCCACTGGAAGCGCTCCTGGGACATCTCCTCGGGGAGGATGGCGATCGACTCGCAAGCGAGCAGGTTGGAGTTGTACGCACCGCCGCGGCAGTAGTTGCCTGTTGATGGCCACACCGCCTTGTGGAAGGTCGGATCGAACTGCCCGGTGACCAAGCGTGGGGCGAGGCAGCCGTAGGTTGCTCCCACCTTGTGCGCTCCGGTGGGAAACCACTTTCCGACGAGGGCGATGACGCGCGCCTTCACCCCGGTGAGTTCCGGGGGTATCTCTACGTAATTAACTCCGTCGAATCCGCCACCCTGCTTCACCGGCTCGTTCTTCCAGGTGATGCGGAACAGATTCAGCGGGTGCAGGTCCCACAGGCCGACATCCTTCAACCCATCCTTGATCTTCTGTGGGATCTTGTTCGGATCCTTCATCTGAGCGAACGTCGGGGCGATGATTCCCCGCTCCCGCGCGCGCTCCACCGTGCGTTCCAGCTGCTTCTCGTTGATTGTTAGATCGATCATCCTTCTCCTCCCTGAGCTTAATGTTCCAACAAATTGGCGCATCGATAAAATGTGACTTCGCGACCGACACCTGTAATGCTATCATACAGCTTGGCTAAATAGCAAGGTCACGAATGCTGCACTAGCCCCACGCCTCTGTGAGAATGGCCTATTGGTTATTGGCGTACACGTTATTGTTGCTCACGTCTTGTACCTAGCTCCCATTACGCTACTATACGCGGGTAATTTTGCAAATAGTAGCGCTATATGCTATAGTGGTGGCATATGTTCCAGAGAACGTTTTGGATTAGACGAATTGAACACGCTTGGCAGGAGCGCAGCGTTGTTTGGCTAGCCGGGGTACGAAGAGTGGGCAAGACTGTCCTCAGCCAGTCGCTGCCTGACGTGGAGTACTACGACTGCGAGCTTCCGCGTGTACGTCGTATGTTGCAAGACCCAGAATCATTCTTGCAAAGATCGAGCGGCAAGCGGATCGTCTTAGATGAGGTACATCGGTTGATGAACCCATCACAGCTTCTTAAGATCGCTGCCGATCACTACCCCGATATTCGTATTCTTGCCACGGGGTCCTCAACATTGGGCGCATCGGCAAAATTTCGCGATACGCTAGCCGGCCGCAAACGAAATCTATGGCTTACCCCGATGGTGTTGGTTGATCTCACGGCGTTTCAACGGACCGACTTGCGCTACCGCCTCCTGCGCGGTGGGCTACCGCCGTTTTTCTTGGCTAAGGTCGTTCCCGAGCGAGACTTTCAAGAGTGGATGGATGCCTATTGGGCAAAGGATATCCAAGAACTGTTTCGCCTGGAACGACGTGCGTCACTTCAGAGATTCGTCGAGCTCTTGACTGTGCAAAGCGGGGGGATCTTCGAGGCAACTCGGTTCGCTGCTCCGTGCGAGGTGAGCCGATCCACGATCAGCAACTACCTAAAGGTGCTTGAAGCTACGTTTGTTGCCCACGTGATTCGTCCGTTCAGTACGCATCGGGCAACAGAGATCGTGGCTGCCCCCAAGGTCTTTTCCTTCGATACTGGCTTTGTCTGTTACCTGCGTGGCTGGTACGAACTGCGAGAAGAGGACCTTGGGGTGTTGTGGGAGCACCTTGTCCTGAACGAACTGCAGGCGCAATTACAGACGCGCGAGATCAACTACTGGCGTGACAAGCGGGGGCACGAAGTAGATTTCGTCTATGTGCAACGAGGCAGGCAACCACAAGCGATTGAATGCAAATGGAGTGCTGATGCGTTTGACGCGAGGAATTTGCTCGCTTTCCGCCGACAGTATCCTGAGGGACGCAACTGGGTTGTCGCGCCCGATGTTGACCGGGGATACGTGCGCCAATACAAGGGCATAGATGTGCAATTCGTTGGCCTTCCGCAACTGATCGAGAATCTGGCAGTTCCCATTGTTGGCCAAGAGAATGGCCGAAAAATAGATAGTTGATCCCCATCACTGAAGAGGGTATCAACAAGAACCGAGAACTACATGAGAAATGCTTTGGTTGGCGGCCTTATCGTTGGAACGGTATCTGCCATAACTTCCCCGATCAGCGAAATAGGCCGATCCGCTGATATCTGAGTTCCATAGCGCTGCACAGGACGCAACGGGTTCGCCATCACGTGATCATTGGACCAAGGGGTGACGATGCAGGCGGATCTAGCGCCGAGCATCCCGATTTGCTTGAGCTGAAAATGCACAGGAGGATGCGTTGACTTTCACATCGGTAATGCCATCATACAGTTTGGCTAAATAGCAGGGTCACGGATGCTGCGATCGTCTCCAAGCGCTCCTCGATAACGTTGTGGGCTATGAATTGCGTTTCCCTCTTGCCTTATCGAAAAGCAGCCAGTCGCACGGCCGATTGCTGGTATGTAAATTGGCGATATGCTTTACTTCCGAAGCAAGGCGTGATATTATACAAATAGTATTACTCGCGATCAAAAGTACTAAGGAGAGCGCCATGTTAACAAGCCGTGTAACTTCCAAGGGGCAAATGACAATTCCCAAGACGATCCGGGATTACTTAGGAACCTGGATCCGTGAATCAACTGGGGTGAGAATTGCTTTTTCTGCTGACAGGATGCTACACTCCGAGGCATGAATGTCCATCTGAAACGTTCACCCGGGAGGTGCGGGGAAGATGCGCTTTGAGATCGTACAGGGGAATGAACTACTCTCTAGCCATTCAGGATTTGCCCCGTAGAAACAAGGTTTCACGGGGCAGGCTTTGGTAGGGGAGTTACTGAGCAAGACTAAGCTGCGTAAGCGATTGGACAAGGTGCTGCTGCCAGACCATCCATTTCCGGAGATCAGTCACGGGGAAGTGGCGACAGCGATGGTTGGGCTGATCTGTGTGGGAAAGCCCTACAGAAACAAGGTTTCATAGGGCAGGCCCGACTTCGATGCCATCGAGCCATTCCGGGATGATCCATTCTTTACTACGTCCCTGGGGCTTGATGTGGTGCCATCCAGTCCGACCTTAAGGC
>CAJVYM010000097.1 GCA_913009415.1 uncultured bacterium | reverse complement strand
AGGCTATAGCCCCGGGGATCCCTTCCGGATTACAACCCGTTGGCCAGCCACCTGTTGCCTGCTATGGCGCGTAGAACGGAGTCGCACAGAAACTTCCGGGATCAGGGAAATCTCGAAAAAACCTTGTCAAGTACTTTCTTCGGTTTTCTTGGCTGAATAGTTACAAATGAGGAAGACACGGCGCGAGCGTTTGCGGCGCTACGCGCCATCATGCCACACGCAAACGAAGCGGAACTCCAAGAAGCGCACAGGAACGTCGAGGACTATGCGCGGGTCGTGCTGCGCATCTACGAGCGACTGGAGCGGTGAAGCCTCTTCAAAATTCCCGTCGGGCGCTTTGACAGGGTCCACGGGTGTCGATACCATGAAGTGTGAAGGCCCAGCCCATTCTTCCGTACCCGACACATCATCCCCACTACCATGAAAAACGCCTATGGCTACACGCGTGTGTCAACCGTCAAGCAAGGAGAGCACGGTGTTTCGCTGCAAGAGCAACGCGCGGCGATCGAGGCATACGCAACCCGCAACGGTATAACCATCGTCTCATGGTTTGAGGAAAGGGAGACAGCCGCGAAGAAGGGGCGTCCCATGTTCACCCGTATGCTCAAACTCCTACGTACCGGGAAGGCAGATGGCGTTATCATTCACAAGATTGATCGGAGCGCCAGGAATCTGCGGGACTGGGCGGACTTGGGCGAACTCATCGATAGCGGCGTCAAGGTCGATTTCGCAAACGAAAGCCTTGATCTTGGCTCGCGAGGGGGACGGCTCTCTGCGGATATCCAGGCGGTTATTGCCGCGGACTATATACGCAATTTGCGTGAAGAGGTGAAGAAGGGCTTTTACGGCCGGTTGAAGCAGGGGCTCTATCCGCTCCCGGCGCCACTTGGATATCGCGATTGCGGGAGGGGCAAGCCCAAGGCGCTCGACCCGAATACTGCGCCCCTGGTACGAAGCGCCTTTACACTCTATGCCACCGGCACCCATAGCCTCGAGACGCTCGTCACCGAACTCGACCGGCTTGGACTGCGCAATCGCCGCGGCGGCCGAGTGAGCCGCAACGGGGTCTCGTCGATTCTGAATAATCCTTTCTATATGGGACTGATACGGATTGAGAAGACAAATGAGACATTCCCCGGCATCCACCCGCCACTTATCTCGCCTTCACTGTATCAGCACGCACAGCGTGTACTTCACGGCCGCCTGCATGCGCGGCCGATCAAGCACGACTTTGTCTTTCGCCGTCTCCTTACCTGCGCCTACTGCGGTTACTCTCTCATCGGAGAAACACAAAAAGGCCGCATATACTACCGCTGCCACACTCCCAGTTGCCACACAACCAGCGTGCGGGAAGATCGCGTCGAGGAGGAACTTCAGCGCGTTTTCTCCCGCGTATCGTTTACACCTGAGGAATGGGCGGCACTTGTTCCGATAGTCTCCCGCCTTAAGCAGCGGGGCGAAGCCGATCGACACGCACTGCGCGTTGCCGGCGAGTTAGCACTTCGTCAGGTACAAGATCGCCTCAATAAGCTTGTTGATGCGTATTTGGACGGCACAATAGACAAGGCGCTGTTTGAGGCGCGCAAGGCGTCGTTGTTATCGGAACAGAAGACAAAGGAGGAGGCGCGCTCGCGTGCGGACCATGCGGAGACCTCCCCGGCAGTATCCTTGGAAGAGTTTCTCGAACGGACGAATCGCCTTCATTTAAACTATTTGTTGGCTGAACCGTCCGAAAAACGGGATTTGATATTGGCTACCACCTCGAACCGGTCCGTTACGGGGAAAAACCTAGGAATTGAACTGAAAAATCCGTATCTTACGGTATCGGAACGCCCGATAGTATTAAACGGTGGACCGCATCGATACGAATCTCGAACCGCCCGGCGAGCACTCGACAGACTCATCACCAAGCTTATGAAGTACTTTACTTCCGCCGACGCTGCGCACAAGGACGGAGAAGATGCTTGGTGGGGCCGAAACAGTCCAGGGGAGGCGGCCAATTAGGTAGCCCATCTCGATCGCCGTACCTGGTACTACCGTCTCAAGAGAAACCGCACCGAGAAAGAGCGTCGCCGCCACAATAGCGGTAGTCCTCTCTGGTCAACTGCCCTTGTGGGCGTTGCCACCCAGCACATCGTCCAGTCTTCCTAGCTGGTGTAGCGTATCGTACAGCTGTTGATAGCTTGCAAGTGGCGAGGGTGTTTGTCCTGGTAGTTTCCGTATCTCCGCCGCTGCCTTCCCCAGCCGCACGAGAACATCTGGTATGGCCGCCTCGGGGACGCTTTTGATATGCGCCCCTCGGTAGTTCGTGACTATCGCACGAATAGCCCCGGGTAGGTGCGCCTCGTCTACCGTCCCGTCTCTGTTCCTATACGGTAGCTTCCATGTGGTTGGTTTCAGGGCATCGCCAACGTAGGCGAAACACTCTGCTGGCACCTTGTACTTCGCGTGCAACAGGATGTCACTCGAGTCGGCCGGTACAGGATCATAATTTCCCCCAGACGGTTGCTCGCTATCGCCAGCGGGCGCCGCCAGCTCCCCTAATCTTGTCACCTGCCGATAGATGCCGTCGACACTGAGCCACCAGGCGTCCGGCAAGTATGCATCAGCATCAAGCGAAAGGCGCGCCCGATGCTCCAAGCCCCCGTTCACAATGTCCGCGGCATAGAAGAGCGTACCGTCACTAACGGCGATGGTACGCACGCGCTGCTCATCCGCGTAGCGGCGCGCCTGCGCTAAGGCCTGCTCGAGCGATGGCTGGTCCCACCTGAGCGAACCAGGCCGCTTCACTTCGACGAGGAGGCGCTTTATTCCCTGCGTCGTGAGCACGAGATCGGCGAAGCGAAGCTGATTGTTGAGGTCGCAAAGCGACCAGTCGAGCGCCATCGTAAAGAAGTCTTCGAGAATATTCTCGGCAACTTTTTCCGCAGCCACGCCGTGTCGCACCTGCTGGACAAGACGAGATTCGCGCTGACGCTGAAACGCGGACCAGGAGGCCGGGATGCGGTCCATGAACTTCCGGAACGTAGCGAGGCTATCAAGCTGGGTGGGCATCTCTTTCATTGCGTTTATTAGTAGATGGTACTATATCTACATAATCGTTTCCTTGCGGATACTCCCGCGTAGCTCATTGCCGGTATCAGCCGTTATTCTTGGCTCTAAGCATAAGCATGCCTTCCCTGACGACTCAGACAGATTTTAGAGACGTTCAACGTCTGCCGTTTTGCTACGTCTGCGGTAAGACTTTTATGCCCGACGAGCGTATCGATCGAGATCATGTGCCGCCGAAGAATATCTTCCTACCGAAGGACCGCGAGCCCCTGTGGCTGCCAACCCACGTCGCTTGCAATAGTGGGTACCACGAAATTGACGAGAAGATTGGGCAACTCATTGGGCTTCGATATGGGAAAGTACCGCAAAATCGCAGGAGTAGCAAACTTCGGTTTGCGTTCTCGCCGGACCTCCAACACGGCGCGGTAGCGAACTTGAATATAGATGAGGCCGTATGGCGGTGGATCGCCGGTTTCCACGCAGCCCTATACCGAGAACCACTGCTCCCAACAGACAATCGGGCGCTCGTGACCCCGTTCCCGCGCGGTCGAATGGTTGATGGACATCTCGTTATCGATCCAATCCTGCAGCAGCACCTCGTTTCCGTAGAGCGCATCAAGCTCAATCGTGCGCGGAATAACCTTGATAAGATTTCCGCGAATCGGGGACGGTTACAATATGAATGCGTGTGGTATCAGTCCGACAATCAGGGTCTCTGGATGTGCGTGTTCGCGTTGGACCTGTACGACTGGAAGGATCTAGGGAGGACTGACCTGCACCCTGCGCGGGGTTGCGCAGGTTATTACGTCCTTTCATCCGGCAATGCGCCGAGGACCGCAACGAAGGGAGTAACCACGCCAATCCGTCCCGCGAATCTTGATCCTTTGGATCCGTTTGGGTCGTAGGTGCGATGGGATCCCCTCCATCCCCCAGCGCTCCCGATCCGGCTGGATCTCCGGACCGTGAACAATCCGCGGGTCTCTAGACGTTTCTCTATTTTTGAGCTCCCAGACGATTGACACTGGACACCGAGCACGCATCAGGGATCAAGGCATCACAACATCGAGGAGTCGTCGAAACGCGCTCAGGTACAAACCCAAGGCCCGTAGATCGTCTAAGTCCGCTGACACGTATTGCGCTGGGAGAATAAGAGCGCCAACCGGGATGGTGCCCCTATCGTCCATGCTGGACACGAATCTCCTCACTGGTCCCGCGGGGTGCAGATAGTCATTGGAAGTCTCCCTCCATAGGTGCGCGAAGGACGCGCAGCCTTTCAGATGAAAGTTATTGGCGAGCTTATTCATCACCTTCGTGGTTGAATCTCCGGATTGACGTTTTGACTCGACGTAATGAAGGAGCTTCTCATAGTTCATCCCCGGCCCCGGCTTTCCTCGGCTCTTGATTTCGCAGCAGTAGGCCAGCTCCTCAAGCATGATTCGCAGCTTGCAATAGCACCCTGAGAGATCGCCCGTAATCAGGTCCTTTATGAGGCCGTAGCTGTAAGGCGAGTGGAAAAGCGTGAGGTATAGCCCCTCCGGTTCCTCCATATAGTCCTTCGGTGACCGCACATGGTCCCGGAATTTCTCCGCGATTGCGTTCGCAAGTTCCAGAGCCGCGTTGAGGATGGGCTCGCCATCCTCGCTTCTCAGGAAGCGACAATTGCCTTCGATGATGGCTTTATAATATTGACTGAGATCGTTATTGTCCATTGCTTTGCAGAATCCGCATACCAAAGTTGCTTTTCGACGAGAGGCTGTCCGGGCTTTCCTCATACTGAATAACCTACAGCACATGGAAATTTCTACAAGTTTCCGTCGTTTGATACGCACGAGCGAGCCGTTGTGGCGTTCGAGCTCCCATGGGACTGGGTTGTTTTCTACCGGGCGCGGAAGCCCTCGCAGCCAAAATATAGCCCGCACCTACGGACTACATGCGTCTCGGCGGGAAACTTGCCGCTTTGGGCTACTGGTGCAGTGCAACGAGACAACCCTAGAACCGGTCGTCAAGCACTCGACAAACTCGTCACCAAGCTTATGAGGTACTTTACTTCAGCAGAAGCAGCGCACAAGGAGCGGGACATTGCCACCGAGGACAAGCAGCATGCTGGTGTTTAAGACATCGACCAGGCGTCTACCATTTCCTGCGCGAGACATGCAGTGCCAGCACGGCACGATTTAATGACGCAGATGACAAGCGGGTCGCACTCTCGGTGGTAAGATGCAGTTGCTCCCAAGAATCAAGCAGTGCGCACCACAACAGTCGGCTCGAGTATCAGCCACCGGTTGTCGGTCCATCACGGTAGGAAATCGTGAATGTATCACAACTCAAATTTCCCATCGCCCGAACGAAGAATAGCAAATAACTGCTCGATTGGTGCGCTCATTACGTCGGACCGATAGGGACAGGTCGGTTCACCAACAGCTGTGACCCCGTGTTTCTTGCACTCAGGATAGCCATCACAGCTTACCGCCTTACCAACCAAACGCACGGGCTCAGTTTCGTGCGGATAGATGAAGATCGCTTCACCTCGTAGCCTTACCTCTTTTGCCGCAATAGCACACGCGTATTCGTCTTCAAAATCGTCGAATTCCATCTTCATAGAGGGCTCCTTCGAGCGATTGGGCTGGGCTCGCTTGTCCAGCCGGCCCAGCAATCTCCGATCTAAAGTTACTGGTCGGATGTGGTGGTCTCCGTATAAATCCCGGAGAGTCATTTACCAACCATGTCTAGCTCCTCGAGGCAAGCTCGACTTGGCAGGATTCGCCGCACCGCTCGGGTTTCTGGCAACTCTGGACAGTATTCGCACTCTGTGTCGTGCTCGTGATCCGGGCTTTTTTGAAGCCGTAGAACTTATGCGGCGTCTTGGAGAACGCTTCGGTGACGCTCCTCCATCGCGGCAACATTCGGGGCCCGGCCACGCGCCTTCTCCTCCGCGAGCGGTTGTCTGAGGCAGTACTTCGTCTGCAGTACACGGTGCATGTTGAGCAAGTAGTCTTATACGGCAGTGGAAATTGACGTCGTGATAGAATGAGGCCGTCATGAGGGAATTGTATATCGAGATCGTGAAGCTGATTATGGCACGAGCGGAGAAAGGAAACAGAGAATTCCGAGTTGCAGCGGGGGAGCTTGTGACGTGCCTTGATAACGAGTATGGCCCTTTGATCGACCAAGATCTCATCGATTTCTTCGCCGAATTCTCTCTATTCCTTATTTTCGGATATAACCCCGAGCGCATAGACAGCGCCGACGCTATCCGCGACTGGAATGACTGCAACCGGCGCGTTACGGCCCTGGAACGATTCTCTCCACAGGCCTAGCGCGTTAACCTTTCCCTTTCTTGTGCGAACCCCACCCCCCACTGCTCTTTTCATAGTAGTGCGTGTGGTTGCTGTGCGCGTTCCCACGCGACTCGCTTACAATGACATCAGTGGCTTTCCCGGCACTATCCGTCTTCACGTTTACTTTCACACTGGAAACTTTTCCAGTGTCACCGTCACTCTTCTCTCCAGAGCCAAAACCGAACCATCCCATGACAGTCTCCTCCGTATATGAAGATTTCAGGCCTTCACGCTATTGAAACCACCTCACGCTGGATGACGGCGAACGCAGATGGAATCGGTGAGGAAGGTGCAGACGGTTCGTGTAGTGTTGCACGCTGTGGTAACATACGAAGCTCACGATCTAGCAAGTTTCACACCGATTGCCAGTGTCACCAAGAACGCAACGCTCAAGTAGCGTGCGCCCCCTCACCTCGTGGCGATAATAGATCTGGTCGTGCCGGGAGATCAAGACTTCGAAAACTGCTACAAACTTCCGTAGACAGTAAATGAGAAACCGATGGGTTTTCATGTAGTTGGTAGCGACCAACCGCAGAATCCCTCTCGCCCGCCAAACGGACTTAGTTGCCCTACGGCTTGAGGTTCAGGTTAATGAGCCTAAACCTCATGGCATCCTCACTGACTTGATACTTGTCAGCCAGCATCTGGAGTTCCATTTCTGTAAAGCCGTTTTTTGCGAAAGACTTGAAATCCTTCCCGAGCGACTTGCGCGGCATTAACAAGGCAGCCGCAAACATGTTCGCTTGGCGTTCCTTGGGATCGCGCTTGACGTCGCTCTTGTTATCGCGATAGTCAACAAATGCATCCTTCTTTGGATGAAGCAAGAAATGCCCTAGCTCATGAGCGATGGTAAAACGTTGTCTCACGGCCACTTCATTGCTGTTTACACCAATCAAAGCTCTATCGTCCTTACGGATAAGCAATCCGGAGAATTCTTTGCTTGGGCCACGTCGAATTACTATGTGCATGCGATCGGCGATCATTTCGACAGGCACGGGGATACTCTTTACGTTCAGAGCATCTAGGACTTCCTCTGCCTTTGATTCGATTCGTTCTAAACTCATAAGAGTGTCAGCACATCTAGTACCCGCCTTGGCTGGCTGTCGCGTCGCTTTAGTCTGTACTTAGTGTCCGTCCAGAAACAGATAACCGACTGATAGCAGTGAAGAAACGGCAGGAAAATAGGATGAAATCTCCGGGAAATTGTGCTCTAATCTCAAGTCAAGCAATTGATCTTAAAAGAAGAAACACAAAAACCCGGAGAGAGAAATGCGCACGAAACGCAC
>CAJVYM010000096.1 GCA_913009415.1 uncultured bacterium | reverse complement strand
AAGAAAAAAGAGGAATAAATGTTTTTTTTTTTTCAAGCAGAAGACGGCATACGAGATATATCAGTGTGACTGGAGTTCAGACGTGTGCTCTTCCGATCTAAGACCTTCGCACATTAGAGGCTACCTGGAGACTTCTTGAAGAACATGATACCTGGACTATTCCAGAGATGAACAGGGAACTGGTAGAGCTAGCCACTCATCCTGAAGCTCTAAGCGCGATTGTGCGTTCACTGGGCGAACAATGGACGCAACACGAGATGTATGTTCTTGGAACCCACAGTGCTGATCGCACTCACGCTAATTTGCTGCTATTGCAACGAGATAAGCCATTTGGGGAAGAGGAGTTCCCGCGCGACCTCAATGAGCGCATTAAGACTCGCCTTGGGGAGGGAGACCGCAAGATTGATCTTGACGAAGCGATCGAAAGCCCATTTGGCAACGAAATCTCTGAGCTTACCCTTCCCTTTTACTATGCTCCGGAAGCTGAGGAAAAAGCTACCGCAGAGAACATAATCGTTGAACGCGCAGGTGTGCGTTTTGACTTTGCTGGCAAGACGTTCATTTACGACCGGCTCGGCCTTCGTCCCGTCGATGTTAACTACAAGGAGGAATCCAACAATGGTTGATAAGTGCCGCTATTCGCTACTCAGCGAACCACTATTCAGTGTTCACATACAAGAAAATGAAAAAACAAAAGTATCGCTTCCGCAGGTTCTCGAACAGTTAGCTAGTAACGAAATAACGTCGTTTGATGCCCTGCAACCTCACCAACGACAGGCTTGGTACTCGTTCTTGGTTCAGCTTGCTGCCATTGCCCTTGCCAGAAGTGGCGAACCGAGACTTGTCACTTCTGCCTCACGATGGGAGGAGCTTCTTCTTGACTTAACCAATGGGAATGAACATCCGTGGTGCCTGGTTGTTGATGATGTTTCGCAGCCAGCGTTCATGCAGTCGCCAGTTCCGGAGGGAACGCTCAAGGCGGCCAAGTATAAGGCAGATGTTGCCACCCCTGATGATCTAGACATGTTGGTAACTTCCAAGAACCACGACGTGAAAATGCATCGGATAGCACGTCCGAAAATTGAACACTGGATTTATGCTTTAGTAACTCTACAAACTATGCAAGGAGTTTTAGGACGAGATAATTATGGTATCGTACGTATGAATAAGGGATATGGGAATCGACCGATGGTTGGGATGGCCTCTGACCTTAGGTGGGGTTCACACTTTAGACGCGATGTAGAACTCCTCATCTCTGCACGCGAACACTTGACGGAGCAATATAACTACGCCTTCGATGGTGTTGCTCTACTATGGCTGCCTCTTTGGGATGGCTCCAAGTATGGCGGCCTCCCCCTTAACCAGTGCGATCCATTCTTTATCGAGATATGTCGACGCATTAGATTTGCGCATGGTGATAAAGCGCTTCGCTGCTGGAAGGCAAATACCAAGGCAACTCGGATAGCAGGGGCCAAGGAATTCCTGGGGGTTACCGGTGACCCTTGGGCTCCGATTAACAAGGAAAAGGAGCTTAAGGTGCTTAGCCTGCATGAGCAAGGATTCTCCTACCGTATCTTGCACGAGATATTGTTCAGCGGAAATTATGCCAAACCACTCGCCTTGGAAACGACGGCTGCAGAGAGAGATGGAGCATTTGTGATCGCAACCACATTGGTCAGAGGAGAAGGCAAGACAGGCGGCTGGCACAACCGTGTCATTCCTGTACCATCGAAAGCGATCCACCTCTTTGGCCCCAGTTCCGAGCGCAAGGAGCTCTCTATGCGAGCTCAGGAACAGGTCGATACCGCTTCCGACGTGCAGAAATTCGTCCTTTATCCCGCGCTTCATGCCCTGCTCAGTGGAGGCAGTGACGAAAAGGTTGACTCAGGAAAGATCAACCGCTGGACAAATGCCTACAATGCTGATGTAGACGATATCTTCTTTCCACACTTGTGGGAATCACTGGACTTGCCACGCGATGAAGCCCGTCTTCGTTGGCAAAAGCAAATGTTCGACTTTGCCCACAAGCAGCTTGAGGATGCAATTGGCAGTACTCCACTTCCATCCATACGGCGATATCGCGCCATTAGCGCTGCTGAGTCCATCTTTTACGGATCTGTACGCAAACACCCAGATAAGTTTATTTCAAATCAGCAGAAAAAGGAGGAACATGACAACGTTACAAGTCTCCAATGAAGCTACGGCGCCTGAGACCAGCGTTCGCAGTGTTATTGGCAAGATCGCCTACGCGATGGAACACTATCTCTCCAATGGGGATCTCGCCCAGTTGCGACGTACATCTGCAGCTAACCCTTATACCCCTGCACTGTGGAAGGTGCTCCTCACACACGTACCGCCGAGCTGGACGGCTGGCCCAAAGCAGGATGAAAAAGAGCGCTTCTGGGCGACCCTACTGCAGGGAATGGCGATGACAGCAGGGCTTCACGACCCACACACACCATTGGGGCGTGCGCTGGTCCAGGCAGGCTGGTCTGAG
Source organism: uncultured bacterium (assembly GCA_913009415.1). Lineage (GTDB taxonomy): Bacteria > Bipolaricaulota > Bipolaricaulia > UBA7950 > UBA9294 > M55B144. The sequence goes on along the minus strand of CAJVYM010000096.1, from coordinate 5,183 downwards.
CTTCGCTTTGTCCGCCTGATGCAGGCCCGAGGAGACGGCCTGGTGAAGGAAGTGCGACGCTTAGCGAGCTTTCTGGCTAGTAAGTCTCAGATGGCCGATTGGTCGGATGTAGCACAACTGTTGCTCAACCAAGAGGGAGAATGGGCAGAGCACCATCGGCGCCGCATTGCACGCAAGTACTACCAAGAGCTATATCAGCAAGAGAAAGACACTACTAACTAGGCTAATAGCACAAAGGAGGAGTAATGAAAAAAGCTAAGTTCGTACAGATACACACTTTGACGTCCTACCCCGCAGTGCTTCTAAACAGAGATGACGCTGGCTTTGCAAAACGGTTGCCATTTGGAGGAGTTACCCGCACACGCATTTCCTCGCAGTGTCTGAAATATCACTGGCGTCATAACGATGGGGAGAACGCCCTATACCAGCTCGACGTTCCGCACACGGTCCGCTCCCGACAGACGTTCAGGCAACTCGTGGCTCAACCGCTAATAAACGATGGGTACCCAGCGAAACTTGTCACATGTACGGTCAACTCTATTAAAGAATTGGTTCTCTCCGGTAAGTCGGTCTCAGGCACTGAGCATGAGAAGATCCTCCAGGGGAAAGTGGATATGGATTCCGTACTGAAAACTTCGCAGGTGACCATCTTTGGCGAACCCGAGGTACGCTATCTACGCCAACTGTCTGCGGATACCATCAACCCACTTCGGCAAGAACTGAGTTTTCTCTGGGAGAATCAAGAAGCAGAGCTAAGCAAAGAGCAGATCAACTTAGTAATCGATACGCTCAAAAAGGTTTCCGAGAAGGAACTGAAGAAGAACCTCAAGGGAATGAGGGTGGCAACAGGCCTCGACGCGGCTATGTTCGGGCGGATGGCAACGAGTGACATCCTAGCACGAGGGGATGCGGCTATTCACGTTGCTCATGCGTTCACTACGCATGCTGAAGAGAGTGAAAGCGACTACTTCTCCGCAATTGACGAACTGGTAGCCTCCATGGGTGAAGGCGAACTGGGAAGCGGACACATCAATACTAATGAACTGACAAGTGGTCTGTTCTACGGGTACGTTGTTGTGGACGTGCCGCTGTTGGTGTCTAATCTGGAAGCGTGTGGGCGCAAAGATTGGACAACCGCTGACCGCACACTTGCCGCCAACGTGGTAGAGAGGTTGATCCATCTCGTTTCTACCGCATCGCCAGGGGCTAAGTTGGGATCAACTGCTCCTTACTCCCGTTCGGAGTGTGTCATCGTTGAGATAGGGACATCGCAACCCCGCACTCTCGCCAATGCTTTCCGAAAACCGGTTGACAAACAACCTGACGTGCTAGCAAATACCTATGCGGCACTGGCAAAACATATACGCGACCTCGATAGCATGTACGGGAAAGAGGAAGAGCGACGATTGTCCGCCATAGGCCCTGTTGAGCAACTGATCGATGCCCTGCAAGTAGGAAACACCATTCCCTTGACAGAAACGGCGTCCTGGGCAGCAGCACAGATAAGAGGGTGATTCCATGGACATCTTGTTGCTACGCTTCGATGCCCCTCTGATGAGTTTTGGCGGCCCAATCGTCGATAACCACGGGATAATTCAGACTTATCCGGCGTTATCGATGATCTGTGGGCTTCTCGCTAATGCGCTTGGATACGATCACCATGAATTCGCTGATTTACAGCGACTTCAGGAACGCCTTCAGTATGCCTGTCGACAGGATCGGCTGGGCACGCGATTGCGCGATTATCAGACCGTGGACTTGAACCAGGACTTTATGCGCGACGACAGAAGTTGGACTACGCACGGTAAACTGGAAAGTCGAGCAGGGGGAGCTGCGCCGAAGTGGCGCAAGGGTGAAGGTCCACCTTTGCAGCGTTTCCGCGATTACTGGGCTGATGCCATGTACACGATAGCGCTCACCCTAGATCCACTTGATGAATCGCCCACAATTGACGATCTGGAACAAGCTCTGAGAACGCCGGAAAGACCTCTCTTCATCGGGAGAAAGCCCTGTCTACCTGCTGAGAAGTTGTTGCTGGGACGCACACAGGCAGACACGCTGCTTGCTCCGCTTCGTGATCGGACATGGGCCAAGGGAGCAGGGACATTTTCCGCTTGGTGGCCCGCTCATCCCAGCAATGAGGTGAACCATCGACCAATTACTGACGCTCGTGACTGGGCTAATCAGATTCATGTAGGAGAGAGATGGATAGCCATGGGCAAGATCAACGTTGAAGCTAAGGAGGACAGAGATGGATGATATCAGCAGTGCTCAGTCTCCCCTGTTTATGATTCAAATGTGGCTTGATCTTCGCCGGTTAGTGGAGTTGGGGCGTGCGCTTCACCTTCCAGTGCAGCGCGTCGATGACAGTTACATCACCCATTGTGCCCTGCGTGAACTCTTCGGGGACCATGCACCAGGACCGTTCAGCCTGGAAAATAACAGCGGTAGGCACCTTCGTATACTTGCCTATTCCTCGCTATCGGCCGATGACTTACAAACAACTGCGCAAGCCTTCGCCAGTCCCATGGTGTACCAGATTCCTGACTGGACTAGAGCCGTATCGAAGCCGATGCCAAAGACATTTTTGCAAGGTACACACTTGGGTTATGAGCTACGCGCTTGTCCCGTGATCAGAAAGTCCTCATCCGGCAAGTACCACAGCGCTGGAGCCGAGGTGGACGCATTTCTGTCTCGCGTCTGGGAAGTGGACGATCCAAAGGTGGCAGTTAATCGGGAGGATGTGTACCGAGACTGGCTGGCCGATCAATTCACACGCAGCGGTGCAGCGACGTCTAAATCTGTTCAGCTCAAGCAGTTCTCACTGGAACGCATGTTCCGTCGTGACCACGAACAACACCGACAAGCAACGCCGATCAAGCGCCCGGCTGCAACCCTAACCGGTGATCTAGAAGTGACGGACAGTGCAAAGTTCATTGAACTTCTCCGCCGGGGAATTGGTCGCCATCGAGCTTTTGGATTTGGCATGCTTAAGATCAGGCGTCCAGGAGGGTAGCCGCATGTTGAAGGGCCGTCTCGGTTTAGAAACAGCGCGTGTGCCCCACGCAGAACGACACGGGCTTCTATGGTTGGAGAAGGGCAAGCTGTACGTTCAAGACGGGAACTTGACCTTTGTCACTGCCGGCACAGAAACGCTTAAGAAAGGGGTTTATCAGATCCCTTTCCAGACAGTTTCTAACATCCTGCTTGCTCCTGGATGCACCATCAGCCACGATGCCTTGCGTCTGCTCGCCAAGCATGGCACCGGATTGTTGGTTATTGGCACGAACGGTGTACGCTTCTACGCTGCCAGTATGCCATTAGGCCCTGATCGTTCCCAGCTGGCCCGTAACCAGGTGTTCCTATGGGCAGATGATGATCGCCGCATAAACGTAGCTCGTGGCATGTACTTTCTAAGACTTGGCGAGATCCTTCCTCACACCACCATGGATGCCCTTCGTGGTGCTGAGGGAAAGCGAATGAAAGCGGTCTACCAGCTTTTAGCCAAACAGTATGGAGTAAGTTGGAAGGGGCGGCGTTACGACCGTACCAATCCGAAAACCGATGACACAATAAACACTGCAATCAACCACGCCTCCTCAGCGGTACGAGCGGCAGCGATGATCGCTGTTTCAGCTACGTCGACAATACCTCAATTGGGATTCATTCATGAAAGTGCAGGAGTTGCGTTTGCGTTGGACATCGCTGACCTCTACCGTGCATCCGTTACCCTCCCAACGGCATTTGCTGCAGTGAGGCACGCACAGAAGAGCGGTTGGGAGGATATCGAACGGTTGACACGGCGCATGATTGGAGAGAAGTTGCGCCAAGGGAAAATCATCTCTGGAATGATTGACAACATTAAGGAGCTTCTTGATGTCGCTAACACTGATCGTAACTCGTAATGCCCCTGACAGATTCCATGGTTTTCTTGCGTCTTGTATGCTAGAAGTTGCTCCTGGGGTCTTTGTTGGGACTCATATGACAAGGGCGGTCCGTGAGAGGGTATGGAAGGTAATGCAGGATTGGATAGGCCTCCTGCCGGAAGATGGTGGCCTTGCTTTGTTGTGGAGTGATGAGCAAGCCCCCTCAGGCCTTGGGATGCGTATGCTAGGATGGCCGAAAAAGGAGCTTGTTGATCAAGAGGGCATGTGGCTGACCTTTGGGCAACTTACGCAACAACATAATATAGAAGAGTTAGAAGCACTAGCACGTATCGATGAGGAAATATAGGCTACACCCCTATTTTATACGACTACCGCCGTGTATTATTCTAGGGGTTCCCCCGTACGCGCGGGGATAGTCCCGGAACATTCTCTGATTTGGATAGCATTATTGTGGTTCCCCCGTACGCGCGGGGATAGTCCGTTCTCTTCTCTGCTCGTTACGTAGAGAGGGGAGGTTCCCCCGTACGCGCGGGGATAGTCCCATTGTGTATCGGCACTTATTCCGTATCATCCTGGTTCCCCCGTACGCGCGGGGATAGTCCCGAAGGTTGTTGCTGTACTGGACAAGAACGGGAGGTTCCCCCGTACGCGCGGGGATAGTCCCATGTGTACCTCCTTTGATACAAGTTACAACTCGGTTCCCCCGTACGCGCGGGGATAGTCCAATAGCATTATGGTATCCCAACCGTGTGCTGTAGGTTCCCCCGTACGCGCGGGGATAGTCCCGATTTGCCGTCTACGGGGATGGCAGTGTGGGTGGTTCCCCCGTACGCGCGGGGATAGTCCGGACTCATAAAACCCTTGCGGGACGTCATTTGCGGTTCCCCCGTACGCGCGGGGATAGTCCCAGATCCAGCAAGCCGAGATTGTCGGTGGTGATGGTTCCCCCGTACGCGCGGGGATAGTCCCCTTGTCGCTGCTTTCATCTCCATGACGATATCGGTTCCCCCGTACGCGCGGGGATAGTCCCCTTGATAACGTAAAACGAGTCAAGGATCTATAGGTTCCTCCGTACGCGCGGGGATAGTCCCAGATAAACTACACATAGGAGCCTGTTGCACAAACCTCTCCCCGGTAGATCGGAAGAGCGTCGTGTAGGGAAAGAGTGTAGATCTCGGTGGTCGCCGTATCATTAAAAAAAAAACGACCAACAACCACACTTCCTTACATGCACTACCAACTGACCTGTCTGTTGCTTCTTACATAGTACTCCATCGAACGTACATCTCTTCAGCT
>CAJVYM010000095.1 GCA_913009415.1 uncultured bacterium | reverse complement strand
GGAAGGAGCCATCAGTCCGCAGCTCCAACCGGTAGTTGTGGGGACTCGTCCATCCGGCACCCGCATTCACCGTGATGTGCCACGTGTTTGTGCCCCACACAAAGATCCCCGGGGTGTTCCCCATCGCGGGAGGCCCGACTGTCGGAGGCGGAGGCGTCCAGCCACCGCTGATCGGGACGCTGCGCTGCGCCATCGCGGTTCTGCCTTGGTTATCTCTTACAAGGAGGCGAACAAGGTACGTACCGGGTGCTGCGTAGCCATGTACCGCCTGCGCTCCAGCACCACCGCTACCATCGCCGAAGTCCCAAGTATAGGAGACGATCCAGCCACCGGGTGCGATTGACCCACTGGCATCAAACAGGATTCCCTGCCCGATCGCCGCTTGCGTTGGATTGACGGTGAACGACGCGCTCGGAGCGATGCTCTGTGGTTGCAGGACAACCTGCACCGGTGTCGTCTGTCCAGCAGATACCGAGACTTGCTGGGTCTCTGTTTGATAACCCGAGAGAGTGAACGAGACAGTGTGCACTCCGACCGCCGCTTGAATCTGCGCCGGCGTTGTCCCGACCGCTGCCCCATCGACCGTGACAAGCGCTCCCTGCGGCGAAGAGCTGAGCCACAGCGTGCCCGTGCTCGGGGCTGGCGACATAACACTTAGCCCAAGAGAGTCCTCAGCGTATTCTCCCGGAGGCAACTGCGCCTGCATCGTCTGCAGCACGCTGTTGCGGAAGGCGGATGGATTGTAGCCAAGAACAGGGAACGAGCTGGAGAACTGCGTGGGAAAGTTGGGAAGCGGACTCGTCGCGGCAAATGCGTACAGAGTCTCATTCCCATCCGGTTCGCTCACGCGCAGAGTATAACCGCCGCTCGGCAAGATGTGTGTCCCCGCGGAGACGCGGTTATTCCGTTCGATGTAGTTCGGGTAGAGGAGGCTCAACTTACCCGTGGCATCCGCCTCACAGATGTACACGTACGCCTCGCGGTTCAGCGTGTAGCGGATCACGATCGCCTCGCCTACTTGATAAGAGGGCTTTGGCAGGGAGAGCTGGATCGATAGACCGGGAGCTGCCTGTGCAACAGTGATGTTGTGTATGGCAGTGTCACTCGCGCCATCGTTGTCAACGACGGTCAGGCGAACCTGATACGTTCCACTGCTGGCATATGCATGCTGCACGACCGCACCGCTGCCTCCCATTCCATCGCCGAAGTTCCACTGGTAGGAAACGACTGACCCATCGCTATCGCTGGATCCAGAACCGTTAAACGTTACTGGCTGGCCTGGAACGGGAGCACTCGGTGAGTAAGAGAATGCAGCGCTTGGAGCCTGGTTTGAAGGCCCGGGGGCGCTACCGAGACTATAGAATTGGACCTCATTGATATAGAACCTGATGGCCCTTGGTACGCTGTTTCGTACTGCTGTTATTCTCATCGCATTGATCGATCTTGCACTAAACGTGACTGTTTTCCAGCTAGCCTCGGAGACCGCTCCCTGGTACACGTTCGTCCAACCATTCCCCGCATGGATATCGATCTTAATCGTGCTGTAGGCCCAGGCACCGTAATCATCGGACACCATAAATCTGATGCCGCTGCACTGTGTCGGTGCCCTCAGGCTTAACTCAAGCGGAGTCGTCCAGGTGAATTGGCGTAGGCCGATCTTAGTAAAGGCTGCAGTATTTGGATCGCCGTCGTATGCTCTCTCCGGATAGAGATATAGGTTATCCGGATCGGTGTATCTGACAGGGCTAATCCACTGGCCTACGCTGGGAGTTGGAGCGCTGATCTTAACAGGCGCGGTATCGGTATCATGCGTACCGTTACTGCCAGTGACCGTCAGTTTCACTGTGTATGTGCCCGCGCTGGCGTAGGTGTGCGTCGGGTTGACTCCGTGCGCGCTTCCTCCGTCTCCGAAGTTCCACACGTAGTCGCTTATTGCGCCGCTTGATCCGGAACCGCTAAACGAAATTGCCTGTCCTGGCGCGCCGGAGTACGGCCCACCGGCATCGGCAACCACCGGCTGCGTGCCCTGTTGCACCGTCTCTTGAGCCTGGTTATTCGACTCGTTCGACTCGGGAACCTGGTTCATGTCGTCTACGGTGACAGTGAACGTCTCCGGAGATTGGGTCAACGGCAGGGCGAGAGATACGTTAGTCGATCCCCCAGCGGACAATGATGTGATGTATTTGTTTACCGACGATCCGTTTCCACTAAGCTTAATGCGGAACTGCGGTGCGTTGGCTGCTCCCTGATTTCTGACCGTGACCACGAACATGACGTTTGCGCCAATCGTCGGCTGCGCCGGAGAATGAGTTATCCCCGCCACCATGAGGTCGGCCTTGGCGGCGGCAGATACGCTCACCTGCTGCGTCTTCGCATTCGTAGCCCCGTCATTATCTGTTACGGTGAGCGTCACGTTGAACGTTCCCGTCGTAGCATATGCATGTTGCGTCGTCACTCCGGACGCAGAAGCGCCGTCGCCGAACTGCCACGCATAATTAACGATATGTCCATCGGTATCAGACGATGCTGAACCGTTGAACGAGACCGGCGATCCGACGGTCGTCGAGGAGGTGCTCATGTTGAACGCCGCGTGCGGCGGCTGATTGGGAGCTGCTATCGGTGTGAGTACGAGCCTTCCGTGCCCATAAATGTAGGGTGAACCCATGGGGACAGTCTCGGATATGAGTTCGCTTCTTAGCGCTGATTCGGACATGGATGGATTCTCGGATAGCAGGAGCGCCGCCGCGCCGGTGACATGCGGGGTGGCCCCGGATGTTCCGGCAAAGGTTGTGTACGGGCTCGTCCCGGTAGTGACGTTGTCCGGTGCGCACAGGTCGGGTTTTGCGCGACCATCGTTCGTTGGCCCCCGCGAGCTGTACGGCTCCGCCGGTCCGGTCGAGTAGTGGGCGTAATCGATAGCACTCACGGTCACGACCTGGGCAACGTTCCCCGGAGCGAGGATGGAGCTTGAAGCGATCGCCGGAGTCAGGTGTTGATAGAGATTGTAGATCTCTATCTTCTTTGAGCCGGTGCCCTTGATCTTCACGGTGTACGTTCCACTGGAGCTTGCGGTGGTGATGATCGACTCGGTCGGCTCTTCCGTCCCTGTCTGGTGTTTGGTCGACGAAGCGACAACGTTGTTCGACGGGTCGTACAGGTACAGATCGTAGTCGGATGAGGCCTTCGGCCAGTCGTTCCACGTCATGTAAAGGATGATCTGTGAGCCCGCGCTGGCGGAGAAGGTGAGCGATTGATCGTTCCAACCGTCGGAATTTCCATCGGTGAACGTTCCTTCCCAGTGGTTCTGCGCCTCGTTCCCGGCGGCGTTCACCCACAGGATTCCGCCCTGAATCGCCCGCTTGGCGATGTTGGCGATCGTCCCTGTTCCGTCGTAGAAGTTGGTGTTATACCAGCCAAGAGAATGATTGATGATCTTAATTCCGTTGTTCAGGCAGTAGGTGACCGCCTTGTCGAGGTCGACCTCATCGGCGATCTTGATCAGATAGAGCTGCGCGTCCGGTGCGACCTCATGCACGATCTCGGTTACGGCTGTTCCGTGGCTGATCCCACTTGAAAGTCCTGTTCCAGTTATGTCGTACTGCTGCACCGTGGTGGGGATATCTCCTCGTGCTTGGGCTTGCGATAGACCGGCAAAGCCAAGATCGATGATCGCCACCTTCACGCCACTCCCTGTGACACCGGAAGCGTGCAGAACATCGGCTTTGATCGCGTGTATCCCTTGGCCGGTGATCGACATAACGTACGGTGTGTACGGTGGCCGGATGAAGGAGATCCCGCCGATCTGGCTGACGATCGTGGAGAGCTGTGAGAGAGGGATACTCACCTTGATCAGGCTCGTCGACGCCTCGATCGCGCCCTTGTGCACACCGAGTGCGGAGAGAGCAGCGACGCTTGCGCTACTCGTGTGCCCCCTCTGTAGCTCGAGGACAACGGTCACGGTTGATGTTGCAGGGGAGAATGGTACTCCATACATCTTCGCCAGCCCGCTCAGTGTGGTCTGCGCCTGCGCCGGGAGTTTGCTCATGAAGTTAGCGGCCATCGTCCCCACCATTGACTTCACGGCATCGAGGAGCGTCTCCAGGGAACCATCGAGCTTAGGATTGTGCTCTGCGATATTGATCTTCTTCGTAGCGAACGACTTGATCATCGCTTCCGGGCTCACCTTGGATAGGGATGGCAACTGTGTGGCGAGCGTCGGCTTCCCCGTAAGTGTTTCGAGGAAGGAGATGGCGTCATCCGGGTTCTCCGGCCAGGAGATGACCGCAAGGAACCAGTCGGGAGCAAACGGGATGATCACCCCAAGCGGGTGATCGCCGACGTACATCAGTTTGACGCCAGCGTCGCTGAGCCGCTGCTCGTAGTCGCTGAGATCGATGACATAGCGCTGCAGGCTCTTGCCCCAGTCGTTTCTTAGCATGACCAGGTTGACCTTCCCAGCGCGGGTCGTCTTCTCGATCACCGCCTGCTGAGCGAGGCTGTTCTCCGGATAGGGATGGACGTTGACCTTAATTCCCGTGTTTGTCTCAAATGAAGAGGCAACGTTGTTCCACTGGTCGCGAGTTGCCTGGCTGACCCCCACTGAAAGCGGTGCTCCTGCAATGGCCGAAAAGGCCACAGTTGATAAGACAAGCAGTAGTATGAGTATACGTTTCATTGACTCCCCCTATGGCACGGCCGGTTGTGGCTTGTACGGAGGACGCACATACCCAATGCCGCTATCGCTTGCCAGCTTCACGAGGTCTTCGATCGGAAGCAGGAGCTTGGCGAGTGTGTCCGTCTCGCTGACGACATAGGGTTTGAACTGCTCGGGGATCGCGCCTGCGGGGACTTTTTCCGCAACGACGATCACCCGAAGACCGGTGCGATCTAGGTTCATTTTCTTTGCAGCAGCGAGCCAATCAGGGGCGATCATGAGGTTGTACAGATTGGAGTCGATCGCCACTCCCGCCGGTGGAGCCTCAGACTTCTCCGGATTCAGGACGAAGGTCTTGTACTCCATATCGACCTCCGCCCCGACCACCCCGATCTGCTGCAGAGGAGTCAGTACGTCGCTCACTAGATCAGACGCCGTCATGTTTTGATGCGGGATGAGAACGAGATCGTATCCCTTCTCCCCCGGACGCACCTCATAGTCGAAGGCCTCTCCCCGCAAACGCAGAAGGAAGCGTGTTCCATCAACGTACAAAAGCGAGGGTGCATCAATGAGGTCGGATTCGGGCTCCTGCGTCTTCTTTGTCCCGCGATAGGCGGTTGATCCGTCATCACCGAGGACGATCACGGTAAAGCCCTTCTGTTGTCCGGTTTGAACGAGGGACGTCACCTTGCTAGTTACTGTACCGATTGAAATCAAGTAGTAATTTCCTGGAGAAAACAGCGTCTCCTCCGCGCCTGCACTCACTGCAAGACCAAGCAGCAAAAGCAAGCCAGTTGCCATGCCAAGAACGATGGATCGTTTCATCTCAAATGCCCCCTTTATCTTGTTAGGATCGCTAGAACGTACACGGAAAACCTCAAGAAGTTTCGTGGCGCACTCTTAAGCCAAGGCCGCAGTGCCTTGCAGATCACGTCCCAGTCTCCCGTGCCCAATCGGAGAGCAACTGCATCATCTATGGCTGTTTCGCGTTCATCGTATTGATAAAATGGAGATAGTAGGAATCAGTGGTGAGCACGATGCTCGTGCCTTTGTTGAGCGATATCTTGTACGACTCCAGGCTACGCCAGAACCCGTAGAACTCAGGATCCTTGTTGTAGGCATCAGCGTATATTTCGAGAGCCTGTGCATCACCCTCTCCCTTGATCGCCTCTGCGGCTTTGTTTGCATCGGCGAGGATAATTTCCTTCTCTTTATCTGCATTTGAGGTGATCTGTTTTGCTTGTTCTTCACCTTCAGCGCGCAGTTGTGCGGCGATCCTCTCCCGCTCCGAACGCATGCGGCCGTATACGGCCTGTTCGATCTCGCTTGGGAGATCGGCTCGCTTGATGCGCACGTCGATCAGATTGATTCCGAACGCCTGCAGCTTCCCCTTGCTGAGGGAAGTCACCTGCTGTAGGTACTCCAGTCGCTTGGCTGATACGATTTCGTCCAATGTATGCTTTGCGAGGATATCACGCAGATCGGAATACACGATGTCGTCGATTCGGCTCTGGGCGCTGGCAAGGCGCCCGCCATTTGCTTCGATGAATGTCTGCGGATCACCTACCCGCCAGATGGCGTAGTTATCGATAGTCAGCCGTTTCTGATCCGAGGTTAAGATGTCGCGAGGCTGGATGTCGTAGTTTAAGATCCGGTCATCCAGGTAGACCACATTGTTGACGAATGGCATCTTGAAGTGCAAACCGGGATCCTCCACTACCCTGATAATCTCCCCGAAGCGCAACACGACAGCCTTCTGAGTCTCATCAACTGTGAATGTGAAGAGGTTGTAGACAATGACCAGGAGAACAACAACACCGCCAAATATGATAAGCTTTTTCATTGCGTCGCCCCCTTCTTTAGGAGCTGATTTAGGTCCAGCAATTTTAGCACACCCTCTCCTCCCTGCGGGAGGATGATCTTGGTCATTCCGGGGAGGATCGTCTCCATCGTTTCGATGTACATGCGTGTCCGCGTCACCTCAGGACCAAGCTCATACTTCTTGAGCACCTCCAGGAATCGGGATGTGTCCCCCTCTGCCCGTTTGATCCGTTCTTGTTTGTACGCCTCGGCCTGATTGCCAATCTGCTGCGCTTGGCCACGAGCGCGCGGGAGGATATCCATAGAGTATTTGTCCGCCTCGTTGATCAGTTTTTGCTTGTCCTGGCGCGCACTGTTTACGTCATCGAATGCGGAGACAACCTCTTTCGGTGGTTTCACGTCTTGTAGCTGCACATTGCTGATGACAATGCCCGATTCGTACTTGTTGAGCAATGCCTGTAGGGATGCCATTGTGTTTGCCGCTATGACGTCACGCTCTTCAGTCAGCGTCTCATCGAGGGTCTTTGTCGCCACCTGTTCCCGCAGCACTGCTTCCGCGCTCTGTTTGACAATCACATGCGAGTCGATGAGGTTGAATGCAAACTTCTGGGCGTCCTTCACCCGGTACTGCACGACCATCTCCACGTGGGTGATATTTCCATCGCCGGTGAGCATGAGCGCCTCCGTCTCCACCGTTTGGTAGCGCGGGTTGGGAGATGGAGAGACCGTTCGAAAGCCAATCTCTTCCTTGCGCACCCCGAGTATGTTTACCGTAACAACACTTTCAATTGGAGATGGCAGGTGGTAGTGCATGCCCGGGCTAACGGTCGCTACATAGCGCCCAAAGCGTTTGACCAGCCCCACATCTGAGGGGCCAACCGTGTAGATTCCCGTGAGCAGGTAAATGGCAATGACAGCGGCAATCGCAACCCAGGCGATCCAGCTTCCTGGCTGCCAATTTGCTCTGGGTGAATCATCATCCCGTTCTCGGCGGCCTTCCAGCAGTCTATCGATGAATCTACTCATATCGTCCTCCTGTGTGGCTGCTCAAATCGTACCATGCTTAGATCGCTCGATGCAACTTTCAGAATCATGCCTCCTATGATGTAACCCACGCGCTCGCGATGCCAGTGTCATCTCGTGCTCCCCTCGCATGAGATGGAAGTGTCCCTGTGGTTGTTAAAACTTGACGATGGCCTCAGGCAGCGGTAAAGCTGTCGAAAGAGAAAAAGAAAGGAGGCCACCGTATGAACAAAGGTAGCGTTTTACAGGCGCTTGGTCAAGTAAGCGCAGAGGAAGCAGGCAAGGTATTCCGTGAGTATCTACGGGGAGCAACGCGTGAGATGCTGGCAGGAGTAATGACGGAAGAGGTAAGGAGGCTGTGTGGGGAGGCATACCATCCCAACGAGGAAGGAAGATACTACCGAGCCGGGAGTGCGGAGGGATACGCCTACGTTGAATCTCGCCGGGAGGACATCGTTCGTCCGCGAGTACGCCGGCGGGAG
>CAJVYM010000094.1 GCA_913009415.1 uncultured bacterium | reverse complement strand
GTTACATACTCCCTGCCAAGGTTGGCAATCAGCCCATGGACGAGTACGTTGAAGTCCCTTAATGATATGGTGCGGTCCGGACTCGGAAGGCGGTCTCCCAAGGCTTTCAGGAAGTTGAGGGACACCTCTCGATCTAATGACGCACAAACACTTGTGATGGACTCCAGGTTAGCCCGTTCCAGTTCTATGGCGGTGGGTGCAGCCTCTTTGTCCAAGCTTTTCAACCAGCGGGTCCAGGCAGGGATGGTTTTCTCGAGCTTTCGTTGGCGCTCAACCTCTTCCAAGGGCCAATTCATGGCGGAGAAGTGCGAGGCTATGGCATGCCAGCGCCACACCTGCTCTCCCGGATAGAAGTCCGCCAGGGCGGCGTCCCGCAGTCCCTTGAGCGCCCCCCTGTGTTCACCCACCTCATCCATCGCTGCTATGAGCAGTGATCCCGGAGCTAGACCCGCCGGGAAGAGTTGGAGCACACGCCAAGCCTTCCGTCCTTCTTCACCGATGTGTTGCGCGCTCCACGCCAGCACCCGTTCGGTTATCGCTTCGAATGTTCCCTTCTTGGCTCTCAGCTCCTCCAGGAGGGTCTGCAGGTCGCCGTGCTCGGCTTGTGCCACCACTATCTCAAGCAACTTTGGGTGCCCATCTACCGCCTCGACAATCTCCCATGCCTGCTGTTGGCTTAGGGGTATCCCTTTATGCTCTGCCAAATTCATTGCATAACGAACAGCGCTGGAGGGATCCAGACCTTCTTGCAGAGGCATCTTTCTCGATTGCGGCATCTCCTCTAGCACCAGAATTGGTGGGCGCATGGTCAGGATGGCCGCGCTCCCTTCCCCTATCTGCTCCAGAAACGAAGCAAGCTCCTCCAGTTCCGTCTTTGAAAGATTCTCCAGGTTGTCCAGTACCAGCAGCGTTGGAGCTGACATCGTGTGTTCCAAAACAAGCTTCTCCGGATCCCCGCTCCCCTGTAGTTTCAGCCCTTCTGCCAACGCACCCATCAGGTTAGTGGCAGTTCCGCTGTGTACCTCTGCAGGACCCTTTGCGTAAGCTGTGCCACCCCGCATGTACCTCCATGCGTTCCTGTGGGATGCCTCCAGGGCCAGGCTCGTCTTCCCAATGCCCACTAGTCCGGTGATGACGACGACCGGAGCCTGAGCTTTGTTCTCGCCCAAAGCTCTGGCTATCTGCACCAGTTTCCTCCCGCGGCCGTAGAAACCAAGGCCGTATCGCTGGGGCAGGTTGCCAGGAGGGAGCGCGTCATCTATTACGGGATTGCCCTGATGGAAGTTCTCGAACTTGAAGTCTCCATCGCCGAAGAGCAAGGCTTGGTAGGTGGTGATGTGCCGGTTTGCTTGCTCCAGCGCCGTCGCCACGGTGCGGCCGTCGGTGAGCTCTTGATACAGGGTCTGGGAGAAGCTGATCGCCTCGTCATCCAGTACGGGCTTCGGGTGCCCGATGACAGCGCGGGCCAGGCCTTCCACCACGAGTGACTGGGCGACGGATTCCGCGTTGGCAGCGCCCTCACAGGCGTTCAGCACCACCAGGTCAAGGGGCTGGGGCAGTTCCAGCGTCTTCAGCAGCTCCTCCACCTTCACGAAATGGGTCCGTCCCCAGTCATCCTCCAGGAGCAGGCCATGTTCCCACGCGTGCCCGCTGAAATGGAGCACGTGGGGGAACATATCCTGCTGCGCAGTGCGCGGGGAAAGTGCCGAACGCAGAGTGTCGAGTGTTGGCGGCACAAGGCGGGATAGGAGGATTGGGGCGTTGCTCTTCCGTACAGATTCACTTAGGCGTATCCATTCGTCCTGCAGGTCCAGCGGTGGCGGAGGGTCCTCTGGCGCTCGCGGGTCCAGCACCGGCGCGGCCAGCACTGCCGCCACACGCAGCATTCTCGCTGGGTCTTGTTGCATGGCACGAGCTTTCTTAGCCACACCTTGCATGTAGATTGATTGCTCATCCAGCTTCTTCTGAATCGCGTCCAAACCGGTCAACACCGCTTTCAGCGCGTTCACTGCCACCAACTCCAGGGCATCCTTGTGGCTAAGAAGGATCCTGTAGTACTCTCCCACCAGCCGCTGCGTCAGTTGTTGGGCTGCCGTGTCGTACAGAGAGTCCAGTTGGGCCTCAACACGCTTCAACGTGAGTCTTGCAGCGGTGATAGCATCCAAGTTTGCTGCCACGAGTTCTTCACTAGAAAGAGCGTGCTCGGCCAAGATCTTGAGCGTCGCCGCCAAAGCAACCTTCGATGTATCATCGCTAGGCTGATTCTTCGTCTCTGATGCTAGCATGTTCCGGTAGTCAGCGACTAATCGCCGCAGTGCCTTGAGCGCCTGGGCAGGAAGATCCCGTGCAGCGATCGTTTCTTCTAGATAGGCACCGCCTCCAGCAATACCTCCTGCGATCAAAGAACCTACCCCAGGAATAGCCTTTGCGGCCTCCACTAGGGCGGCGAGCCCTACCTTCGTTAGCAGCTTAATGCGGTCTTGTTGGCCTGTCGGCATGGATCGCTCCTAATTCAGGTGTTTGTGATAGAGGACTATCGCAAACCCCCATGCGTAATGCAACACCTTGTATTCCTCACGCACAGCATATTATCGCCTGACACTCACTTCAATCGCACTGCTGTACCGTAGGCCAGTATTTCGGCCGCGCCGGCCATGGTCTGCGATGTGGTGAAACGCACGCTAAGGATGGCATTCGCCCCCTTAGCCTCCGCATCGTGGACCATCCTTTCCAGTGCCTGGTCGCGAGCCTGACTGAGCATGCGCGTATACTCCTTTATCTCCCCTCCGACAATGTTCCTCAATCCGGCTATTATGTCCCGCCCCATGTTGCGGGCGCGGATCGTGTTTCCCCGTACGAGGCCTAATACTTCCTCGATCTTGCGACCTTCAATCGTCTCCGTCGTCACTGTAATCATCTTTCTCCCTCCTGCGTTCGATTATCAATCCAATGAGTGTAATCAGTAATCCTGACGCCCCGACGAGAATGACGACCTTGAAGAACACTCCGAGCCCCGGGGCGGTCGCGACGGTGCGAACCACCAAGTACACCGCGTATCCCCCCAACAGAACCCCAGCACTGATCATCAGAAAGTATCCGAGCTTCAGCATCTCACACTCCTCATATCTGGCTCCAGTTTCGCCCCGTCTTCACCTTCACTTCCAGTGGGACGCGCAGGTCCATCACTCCTTCCATTTCCTTCTCGATCATCTCGCTCGCCGTCTGTACTTCGTCCTCCAGCGCTTCGAAGATGAGTTCGTCGTGAATCTGCAGGAGCATCTTCGCCTTCAGTCCGCCGTTCTCGATCAAGCGATCGATTTTCAGCATAGCAAGCTTGATCAGGTCGGCAGCGCTCCCCTGTATGGGCGTGTTGACCGCGTTTCGCTTGGCGAAGTTGCGCGCGGTGACGTTCTTCTCCGATAGCTGCGGGAGCATGCGCCTTCTGCCGAGGATCGTTTCGGCGTAGCCCTTGCGCGTCGCTTGCTCGATCATGTGGTCCATGTACGCGCGCGTCTGCGGATAGGCGGCGAAGAAGCGGTCGATGTACGCTCTTGCCTCCTCGCGCGAGATCCCTAGTTCGCGCGCCAGTCCGAACGGGCTGATCCCATAGATGATCCCGAAGTTGATCCGCTTGGCCGCGCTGCGCAGCTTGTCGGTCACCTTGTCCTGGGGGACGGCGAAGATGCGACTTGCTGTCATCCGATGCAGGTCCTTCCCCTCGACAAAGGCGGAGATGAGGTGCTCATCCCCCGATAGATGGGCCAGGAGGCGGATCTCGATCTGCGAGTAGTCGGCCCCGATGAGAAGAGATCCGTCAGGTGCGATGAACGCCCGCCTGATCCGCTCTCCTACCTCGGTGCGGGTGGGGATGTTCTGCAGGTTGGGGTCGGATGAGGAGAGCCTGCCGGTGGCGGTCGATGTCTGATGAAACGATGTGTGAATGCGCCCGGTATCGGGGTTGATCGCCTCGGGGAGGCGGTCGATATAGGTAGTAAGGAGCTTCTGCAGCTCGCGGTACTCGATCAATTTACCCGGCAGGGGATGCTGCACGGCAAGCTCATTAAGGACGCGCGCGCTCGTCGAGGGGCCGGTCTTCTTCTTCTCGATCACGGGAAGGCCGAGGTGATCGAACAGGATGTTCGCCACCTGCTTGGGTGAATTAGGATTGAACGTCTCACCGGCAATCTCGTACAGATCGTGCTCGATCACGGTAAGCCTCTCGCGCAGGTCGCGCCCCTGCTGCGCGAGGACTCGCTCATCGACGAGGATCCCGTTCCTCTCCATGCGCGCGAGCACGCTTACCAGCGGGACTTCCACTTTACCGAAGAGCCGCGTCGCCCCTACGCGCTCCAGGCCAGCGACAAGCAGGTCCTTGACACGGAAGACGATCTCGGCGTCCTCCGATGCGTAGAACGTCGCCCTATCGACAGGGACTTGTGAGATCTTTCCGTTCTTGCCGGCAAGTTCGGTGTAGGAAAGCATGCTGTAGTCAAGGTAGGTCTTGGCGATCCGTTCCAGATTATGCCGTCGCTCTTCCGGATTGATGAGGTGGGAGGCGATCATGGCATCAAACGAGATCCCGCGCGGATGAAGCCCGTTACGGTAGAGAATTATCAGGTCGTACTTGATGTTCTGCCCGATCAGGCGTGGTCGCTCTCCTTCGATGCACGGACGTAGAGCAGAAAGGACCGCCTTCAGCTTAAGTTGTGCCGGCGCACCGAGATAGTCGTGCCCAACCGGGATGTAGTAGCCCACATACGGACGGGGCGAGATGGCGATACCCACGATGCGCGCCCGCATCGGATCGACGCTCGTCGTTTCCAGGTCGATCGAGATCTCATCGCAGTGAGCGATCTCATCAGCGAGCCTCGTAAGTTCCTCTTCCGTCAGGATGGTGTGGTATTCGGCCTTTTGCTCGTCGGTCTTCCCTTTGTCATCTGTTTTTGCCGGTGATGGTGTGAGGGAGAGGGCCTTCAGCACGGAGCTGAAGTTAAGCCGAGTGAGAAGCTCCCCCAATCCGCTGAGATCGACCTGGCCGAGCGTGTAGTCATCCGGCACGTCCCCGACAGCGATACCCTCATCGAGGGTGACGAGACGCCGCGCCAGGAGGGCATCCTCGGTGTGCTCCTTCAGCTTGTCGCGCGTGCGCGCGTTTCTAAGCTCATCGACACGGGAGATCAACTCATCGAGGGAGCCATACTCTGTGAGAAGCTTGACCGCGGTCTTCGGGCCGATCGACGGCACGCCGGGTACGTTGTCCGATGTGTCGCCGATGAGCGACAGATAATCGACGATCTGTCCTGGCTTCACGCCGAAGCGCTCTCGCACGCCGATTGTATCGAGGATCTCAACGCCGCCGGAGGCTCCGCGCCCACTCGGGCGCACCAGGTTGATGTGCTCATCGACGAGCTGTGCCAGGTCCTTGTCCGAGGTGACAATGAGGACATGAAGGTCCCTCGCCGCCGCTTTAAGGGCGATACTTCCCATGATGTCGTCCGCCTCTACGCCGCGCTCGAAGATGATCTTGATTCCAAGGAGGCTCAGCATCTCCTGGATGATCGGAAGCTGAGAGGAAAGATCCGTTGGCATCTCCTGGCGATTGGCCTTGTACTGTTCGTACATCTCGTGGCGAAACGTCTGTCCGCCTGCGTCGAACGCCACCGCCACGTACTGGGAGGGGAAGTCGCGCATGATCTTTGTAAGGAAACGCCAGAAGCCGTACACCGCGTTCACCGCCGCCCCATCGGGCGTCGTGAGATCGCGAATGGCGTAGAAGGAGCGGTAGGCGATGGAGTGCCCATCGAACAGTACGATTCTCTCCTGCGGCGCGCTCTTAATGCGCAGCAGCTCGTTCGCCGTCACGCTAGAGGTAGTCATGTTCCTCCTTGTTCACTCCCTGTAGGTCAAACAGGTAGCACAGAGCAAGGGCGAGGCCGTCGGCCATGTCGTCCGGGCGTGGCGTCTCCGCAAGGCCGAGGAGTTCCTTCACCATCGCCTGTACTTGCTGTTTCTTCGCCTTGCCGTAGCCGGTGATCCGTTTCTTCACCTGCAGCGGCGTGTACCCGCGCACCGGCAGGCCATGTGTCGCTATCAATAACACGCCGCGTGTCTCGGCGGTGAGCATCGCCGTGCGCGCATTGGTGGCGAAGAAGATCTCCTCGATCGCCACTCCTCGTGGGTGATACCTGTTAATCAATTCTCGCGCCTCGTTGTAGATGTCGTGCAGCCTCTCCGGGCGCGACGTCCCGTGCGGGGTGGTGATTACTCCCCCGTCGATCACGACCCAGCCGTGGTCGCACGCCTGCACCACACCGTAGCCCGTGGTGGCAAGTCCGGGATCGAAGCCGAGTGTTATTGCCCCCTCAGTCACTTTAGGAAATCCCGCAGTCGCACGTGGTCGTCGCTCTTCTCCTGGCAAATATGGTCTGGATGCTCGTTCAGGTTGATCCCGCAGACCGGGCATAGGCCCCGACAATCGGGGCGGCAGAGCGGGTGCGGATCGAGCGCAGCGGTGATGAACCCGAGGATGCGGATAACGAGATCGATCGAGCTCTCCCCCTCCGGGATACTAATCCTGAACCGCTCGCTCAAGTCTACTTCTTCCTTTACCGGCTCCAGACAACGCCGACAAGGCTGCTCAACGGTGGTATGGATCTCCGTGTCCAGATAGAGCGTGGTGAGCTGCACGTACGCCTCACCGCTCACCTTTACGTCCTTGATGAACGTGACGTTGTCCGACATCTCCGTCGCGTGTTTTGCGTTTAGGCTGACATCCAACGGGAAGCGTTTCCCCGGATGTTCAACAAAGGTGTCAATATTAAGTTGCATTATTTCGCAGACGGAACGCAACATCGGCCGTCCGCCTCCCCTCCTTTACATCGTGTACGCGGATTATGTCCGCTCCATTGGCGATCGCAATCGCGTTCGCCGCAATCGTCCCCTCAAGTCGCGCGCTCGTCGGAAGATCGAGTATCTCACCCAGAAACGACTTGCGCGACAGCCCAATAAGGATCGGAACACCCAGATCCTTGAAGCTCGCAAGTCGGCGTAAGATCTCCAAGGTATGAGCCAAGCGCTTTCCAAACCCGATCCCCGGATCGATGATCAGACGCTTCCGATCGATACCAGCAGAGACCGCTGCGTCGATCCTTTCCCGCAGAAAGTCCTCGATCTCCGTCACCGGGTCCGTATAGCGCGGATCCTGCTGCATCGTCTCAGGAGTCCCTTGCATGTGCATCAGCACGAGGAACGCCCCACCTCGCGCCACCACCTCGCCCATGTCGGGATCGAAGCGCAGGGCGCTGATATCGTTGATGATCCTCGCTCCGTGCGCGATTGCCGCCCGCGCCACGGCCGACTTCGTCGTATCGACCGAGATCAACACATCGCTCTTGGCCGCGAGAGCCTCGACCACTGGGACGACCCGTGCCAGCTCCTCATCGAGGTTCACCGAGCCCGCGCCAGGGCGGCTCGACTCGCCACCGATGTCGATGATATCCGCCCCTTCCTCGACCATGGTAAGCGCCTGCGTAACAGCAGCTTGCACCGTTACGTAGCGCCCGCCATCGTAGAACGAGTCGGGAGTGAGGTTCAACACCCCCATCACCAACACCCTATCCCTTTCCTCAATCCACTGCGACAGTCTCTCCATTTCCGATCACGGAGTAGTATACCACACGAGACCCAATCTTGAATACGAAATCCCTACCAAGAATTTCTCGTTCCCGATTCAAGAAAGTCGTACCAATGATGGCAACACCATAACGGATGACCGTCACCGCTTGCTAGGATTTGGCCTCACCGTCTCCACTTACATAAGTGAAATCAAATACGGAGGCAAGACTTATTAAACCGTGCGAAATAGGCTTGACATTGTGATGCCAGTGTGATACAATGTTTCATTATGAAATGAGATGCACGCAAGCTGACTCACAAGGAATTGACTGAATTGAGGAAACGGGGGGTAGCCAGCGTCCAAGCGGGGGAGAGCCCAGAAGTCGTTGCGCGT
>CAJVYM010000093.1 GCA_913009415.1 uncultured bacterium | reverse complement strand
CATCCTGGCCATTTCCCATTCAGGTGAAACGCCGGAGCTCAACGGCCTGCTGACCAGTCTGCGGAGCCGCTCCATCCGGGTCATTGCCATGACCGGCAACACCAATTCGACCCTCAAAGACGGGTTCAGCCCGATCGTCTTCTGCCGATTCATCGATACGGCCGAATACCTCGGTGAAGAACTTAGAAAGCGCCTCAGCAACAGGACCACCGTCGGGATCGTCACCGGGAAGCTCCCCCCGGAGGAGCGAGAACAGCGCGTGCTCGAACTCGGTGAAAAAAGCCCACGCGTCCTCGTCTGCACCGACTGTCTGAGCGAGGGGATCAACTTGCAACAGAGATTTAACGCGGTCATGCACTACGACCTTTCCTGGAACCCAACCCGCCACGAGCAGCGTGAGGGGCGCGTTGACCGCTTCGGACAGGATAGAGACGTCGTGAGAACGCTCACCTACTACGGAATCGATAACCAGATCGACGGGATCGTCCTCGACGTCCTCTTGAGAAAGCACAAGACGATCCGCAGCTCGATCGGCATCTCCGTTCCCGTGCCCGCCGACACCAGCGCCGTCGCCGAGGCGATCTTCGAGGGTCTGCTCCTCCGCGAGAAAGCCGGCTCCCAGCAGAATCTTCTTCCAGGGTTCGATAAGTACCTAATAAAGTTTCATGCTGGATGGGATCGGGCCGGTGACCGGGAGAAGCGCTCGCGCACCATGTTCTCCCACGAAGGGATTCAGGCGCGCGTCGACGAAGTCGCCAAGGAGCTCAACGCCGCCCGCCATGCCGTTGGTTCACACACCGATGTGCAGCGATTCACAACCGAGGTCGTGCCCGCTTACGGCGGGATCATTCAGCCCAAGCGCCACGGCTACACCCTCGACCTCTCAGAGACACCGCTTCCACTGCGCGACACCCTGAGCGTGCACGATAAGCTCAAGCTCGATGTCTCCTTCAACCTCCCCGTCCCAGATGACACGATCTACCTCAGTCGCACGCATCCCCTCATAGAGGGCTTGGCAAACTACGTCCTCGCAACAGCGCTCGACGATCCGCAGGGCGCGATCGCCCGACGCTGTGGCGCGATCCGCACCGACGCCGTGGATAGACGCACCACCCTTCTCCTGCTCCGCTATCGATTCCATCTCCAAGTGATACAGGGCGGCACCGAGCGCGAGCTCCTCGCCGAGGACAGCGAGATTGTCGGGTTTCGCGGCTCACCACAGAACGCCGAGTGGATCACTCAACAGCAGGTAGAAGCCCTGCTCTCCGCAGCTCCCAGCGAGAACATCCCCGATGAACTGCGCTCCACCTTTGTGCAGCGCGTGATCGACGGCTACGAGGCGGTCAAGGAACAGTTGAACGCCCGTGCGCGGGCCCGCGCCGAGGCGCTCCTCGATGCCCACCGCCGGGTGCGCAGCGCCGCCCGTTGGAAGGGCGTCCGCTACGCCGTCCACCCCGAGCTTCCCCCCGATGTCCTCGGGATCTACGTCTATCTCCCAACCACCGGAAGCGGGGTGAGAGATGCGCTCTAGAACCCGTTCGCCGTTCACCTGTGTCCGCACCGAGAGCGCGGTCCTCCCTCCCGATCTCCTCGTCCGCATCTCCGCTGGAGATCAGGATCTCAAGGGCCTCACCCCGGAGAGCTACCACCTGGCAAAGGGCGAGCGCATCAGTGAGGTCGCCACCCGTGCCTGGAACCGGCTGCAGGGAGCGTGGGTCACCTTCCGCCAGGGGATGGAGAAGCTCTCCGATAGTGATCTTGGCACCACCCTCACCCGCGAGCGCTGGCTGTTTATCCTGCTGCAGGAACTCGGCTACGGTCGCCTCACTCCCCACCGTGCCGAGGAAATCGACGGACGTACCTACCCCATCAGCCACATGTGGCAGAACACCCCGATCCACCTCGTCGGTTTTCGCGTCAAGCTGGATACCAAGAGTCCTGGCGTCGCCGGTGCCGCCCGCGTTAGCCCACACGGCCTGGTGCAGGAGTTTCTCAACCGTTCCGATGATCATCTGTGGGGATTTGTCTCCAACGGCCTCGTCCTGCGCATCCTGCGCGACAACGTCTCCATCACCCGCAGCGCCTACGTCGAGTTCGATCTGCAGGGGATGATGGAGGGAGAACAGTACAGCGACTTTCTCCTCCTCTTCCTTCTTGCCCACCAGTCTCGTGTCGAAGTTCCGGAGGGCAAAACCCCGGAGCACTGCTGGCTCGAACGCTGGCACAGCGCCGCTGCCGAGAAGGGAGTGCGAGCACTGGACGACCTGCGCACCGGCGTGCAACAGGCGATTGAGGCGTTCGGATCAGGATTCCTCGCTCATCCGGACAACAGGGACCTGCGGGCGCGGCTGCGCGATGGATCCCTCGATAAGCAGGACTACTATCGCCAGGTGTTGCGCGTCGTCTATCGGCTGTTGTTCCTGTTCGTCGCTGAGGATCGCGAGTTGCTCTACGATCCCGCCGTTTCGAGCGACGACCGCAAGATCTACCTCGACTACTACTCCACGCAGCACCTGCGCCATCTTGCCGATAGCCTGCGTGGAACGCGCCACCCCGACCTGTGGCGCTCCCTCCGGCTGGTGTTTACGAAGCTGCGCACCGGCTGCCGCGAGCTTGCGCTCCCTGCGCTCGGCGGTTTCCTCTTCTCCGCGGAGGCGACCCCCGACCTCGATTCCGCCGAGCTCAAGAACAGCGACCTGTTGGCCGCGATCCGCCACCTTGCCTTCACGATAGACGGAAACGTCCGCCGCCCGGTCGACTACCGCAACCTCGGGCCCGAGGAACTGGGAAGCGTCTACGAATCGCTGCTGGAGATGCACCCGCGTTTGAACGCCGATGCCGCCACGTTCTCCCTTGAGGTCGCCGCGGGAAGCGAGCGCAAGACGACTGGCTCGTACTACACCCACGCCAGCCTCGTCAATTCGCTCCTCGACTCCGCCCTCGATCCCGTCCTCGACACGGCGGCCAAGAAGCCGGACCCGGAGAGAGCCATCCTCGATCTCAAGGTGTGCGATCCGGCGAGCGGGTCGGGCCATTTCCTGATCGGAGCGGCCCACCGCATCGCCAAGCGCCTCGCCTCGGTCCGCACCGGCGCGGACGAACCAGGGATCGAAGCGCAGCGCACCGCCCTGCGCGAGGTGATCGGCCGCTCTATCTACGCCGTCGACATCAACCCGATGGCGGTCGAGCTGTGCAAGATCTCCCTGTGGATGGAGGCGATGGAGCCGGGCAAGGCGCTCGGCTTCCTCGACCATCACATCAAATGCGGAAACTCCCTCCTTGGGACGACCCCGGCGTTGATGGCAAACGGGATCCCCGGCGATGCGTTTAAACCAATCGAAGGGGACGACAAGACCATGTGCAAGGACCTCAAGCGGGAGAATAAGCAAGAGCGAGGAGGCCAGCTTATGCTTTCCGCACCGATCCCGCGCTCGACAGCGGTCACTCTCACAAGCGAGTTCACTCAGCTTGCCGCCCAGGACGACGCCACCCTTTCCGCGCGTGAGCAGAAAGCCGCGCGCTACCACGCGGTCGTCCGTTCAGCGGAATATGAGCACGCCAAGTTTCTCGCCGACGCCTGGTGTGGCGCGTTCGTGTTGCCGAAGAGAGCGCCAGATGACCTAGCGATCACTCACCGCGTCTTCCGCGACTGGCAGGCCAATCCAGACGCTGTGCCGCCGGAAGATCACGATCAGGTGGAGAGAATCTCTCGCCAGTACAACTTCTTTCACTGGCATCTCGCCTTTCCCGACGTCTTTCGCCTTCCCTCACCGGGCGAGGTACCGGAGAACGAGGCTGCCGGCTGGTCCGGTGGATTCGACTGCGTCCTCGGGAATCCGCCGTGGGAGAGGATAAAGCTCCAGGAGAAGGAGTTCTTCGCCCAGCGCAGCCCTGAGATTGCTACCGCCCCTAACGCTGCGGCTCGCCGCCGCATGATCGCGCAGCTTCAAGAGACCGATCCGCCCCTGTGGCGCGCGTTCCAAGGTACCAAGCGGATCGCCGAGGGCTGGAGCCACCTAGTTCGCGACACCGCCCGTTATCCACTCTGTGGCCGTGGCGATGTGAACACCTACGCCGTCTTCGCTGAACTCAACCGCTCGCTCATCAGTTCCACCGGTCGCGTCGGCCGTATCGTCCCCTCCGGGATCGCCACCGACGACACCACCAAGTACTTCTTCCGCGATCTGATGGAGAGCCGCTCCCTCGCCAGCCTGTACGACTTCGAGAACCGGAGGGCGATCTTCCCTGGCGTTCATCGCAGCTACAAGTTTTGCCTCCTCACCCTCGCCGGTCCCGCCCGTCCGGTTCACGCCGCCGACTTCGTCTTCTTCGCCCTGGAGGTCCCCGACCTCGCCATGCGCGAGCGCCACTTTGCCCTCACCGCCGAGGAGATCGACCTCCTCAACCCCAACACCCACACCTGTCCAGTCTTCCGCTCCAAGCACGACGCCGAGCTGACCAAGAAGATCTACCGCCACGTCCCCGTTCTCATCCGCGAGGCGCAGAATGGAAGGCCCGAGGAGAACCCGTGGGGAATAACGTTCAACAGGATGTTCGACATGTCCAACGACTCTCACCTCTTCCGCACCCGTGAGCAATTGGAGGCTGCCGGCTTCCACCTCGTCGGCAACCGTTTCATACGTCCCTCTCACGATGGGAGAGGGATTGAGGGTGAGGGCGCTCAGGTCTACCTCCCGCTGTACGAGGCGAAGATGATCTGGCACTTCGACCATCGCTTCGGTACCTACCACGGCGTCACCTCGCGCTCCAGCACCCACATCCCCACCCCCACATCCGAGCAGTACGCCGACCCCGCACACATCTCCGAACCCTGGTACTGGGTTCCGGGAAATGAAGTGAAAGAGCGCCTCCGCGACTGGAAACGCCGGTGGCTATTGGGATTCCGCCGGATAACAAATACCACGAATGAACGAACAATGGTAGCAAGTGTGATCTCAGACTACGGGTCTGGCGACGTCTTGCCAGTATGCCTTTTTCAACGAATCGAGATTACAAGAGTCAACTGCTTGCTATCTAATCTGGTATCTATCATCTTTGATTACATTGCGAGGCAGAAGATTGGCGGGACACACATGGATTTTCACTACCTCAACCAACTCCCCGTTCTTCAACCCTCCGCCTACACCGCGGAGGATCTCCTGTTCATCGTCCCCCGCGTGATGGAGCTCGTCTACACCGCCTGGGACATCAAGCCGTTCGCCGACGACGTGTGGCACGATGCCGATCCAACGTTGCAGGATGCCATTCACACCCAGTGGGAGCAAAACAAGAACCAAACCGGTGGCCAGGCACGGGACCTCCCCGGCTGGATCGAAGCCTACCCCGAGATCAATCTCCCCTCTCCCGTAGTGGGAGAGGGTCAGGGTGAGGGGCCTGGCATCCCGCTCCCGCCGTTCAAGTGGGACGACGACCGCCGCGCCATCCTACGCGCCGAGCTCGACGCCTACTACGCGGTGCTCTACGGCCTCACCGAAGAAGAGCTCCGCTACATCCTCGACCCCAAGGACGTCTATGGCGAGGACTTCCCCAGCGAAACCTTCCGCGTATTGAAGGAAAAAGAAACCCGCCTCTACGGCGAATACCGCACCAAACGCCTCATCCTCGAAGCCTGGCAGCAACTGCCAGATACTGACAGTTTCCGCAAGCTCAACAACCGAACAACTCTCGATCCCCCAGCCAGGCTTCCTATAGACGGACAAGATGGCTCCGTTCCCGAACGGAAACTCAACCCGTCCAAGCACCAGTCTGCTATTACACAGTTGCCCACAAAAGGAGAATAATCTATGAGTAATGAACCTTGGAAATTACAGCCTATCTATACTATGTCTAAACCTAATGAGATGATTACTCTAAGGCACGGCCAAATCGGGATCTCCGATAAGGACGTAATGATTACAGGAGATGCTGAAGTGTATTTGGAGTTCCTGCCAAAACCGCGCCTGCTTATTAACGCAACTCTCCCTACGCCACACATTCGAATTGGTAATAAGTATCAGCTTTCTTTCCCTGCGTGGGATTGTCTAGGCGAAGTAGTACCTACCCGAATACAGTTAGCATCTGAAAGTCCCGGGTCTTCCAGGGTTACGTTCTTCCTTAGTAAGGAGACGATTAGTTTGATAGCATCAGGCACGGTAAAGCTGAAAGAAGTAATCTTTCACCTTCTAAACTTTCACAATTTCTTTGCAAATTCGATTTCTGTCAAGTCCGGTCCAAATCAGGGAATCCAGCTGGATGAAGTTACGCTGGAGGCAAATGATTGGCTGATAACGCTTGCTTCACAATCTTCCACCAAGGATACCGCTGATTCACTTGCAAGAATAGGTGGTTACGCGATTACACACGCTGAAAGTATCAAACACACAAGCGGGAGGGAATTCACCGTTGATGAGGCGGACAACGTCCTGGATGCACTGTATTATTTTCTTTCCTTCGCACGTGGTTTCTCGGCTCCACCTATCCTCCCTGTGGGCTTCAATAAGGACAAAGAACAGGTATGGAAACAGTGGGGGGTAGGGCTTTCGTATCCTTGGCTTGTTGTCCAATCGTGGTTTGATAGCAACCATGGTAACTGCCTCGCCGAAGTATTCACAGGATTCTGGGAAAGATGGCAGGATACTAACATTTGGCGGGAAGCTGTCAAAAGAGCAATCTATTGGTACTTAATAAGCAATACTGGTGCTGCCAATATCGATGGCTCTATCATCTTAACACAAGCCGCTCTGGAACACCTGGCCTGGATCTATCTTGTAGAAGATAAAGGTTCCCTAAGCCGCACGATGTATTCTAACTCCTCTGCCTCAGAACATCTCCGCTTATTACTGTCTTCTCTAAGTATTCCTCCGGGAATACCTACCTCCCTAGTGGAATTGGGAAGATTTGCCGCTGGCAACAACTGGGTGGATGGCGCGCAAGCATTTACTAAATTGCGTAATAACATCGTTCATCCAAAGAACGAGATTGGTTCCCTCCCTCTTGAGGTGATGTATGAAGGATGGAATCTTGGCCAGCAGTATATAGAATTACTGTTATTAAGGCTATGTGGGTATAGCGGGCGATACAGAAACAGGCTCACCCCTGGATGGCGGGGCGTTGTTGAGCCAGTCCCATGGGCTTCATGAAAAAACTTAGCTTTTGTTGTAGATACTCCTGCAATCCAACATCGGTAGATAACGAGAAGAAGCCAGCAAAGGCAGGGTGATCCCACAGATGCGAATTGCGTACTGCGGTGAATCCTCGACCCCAAAGACATCTACGGCGACGACTTCCCCAGCGAAACCTTCCGCGTCCTCAAAGAAAAAGAAACCCGCCTCTACGGCGAATACCGCACTAAACGCCTGGTGCTGGAAGCCTGGCAGTGGCTTAACGATGATAGCAGAGGAGGTCTCAATTCATGATGAGCAGCAAAGCAAGCATCCCTGCCAGCTTACAAGGTGAAGCAAGGGTTCTTCTAGACACATCTGCGTTCAGAGGCATATCTAAGGAAAGCTTGGCTGAGGCTCGGCACAAAGGCTGGCATCTCACCACGTCGCCATGGTGTTTCTTCGAGCTCCTGTGCCATCTTGACGAGGAGCCCAACTTCGCAAGGGCGAAAGGTAACCTCATGAAGTTCCGCAACGTCGAGATCGTCGATAAGCCCCTCGATCGTGCCGCTTCAGCTCTTGTCCATTCCGAGGAGCCTCGACTCTGGAGCTCTGACCTCTGCTATGCCGCACTTGCGGCCATCGACACAGCACAGTCGTGCGATGATCTGGCGAACTCAGTACTCGTTGATGAAGCCGGCCACCATAGAGGGCCACTCAAACCTGACTTTCGCCATTAGGCCAATTTGACCCGCTGGTAATCGCGCAAGTGTAGATAGCACGCCTTTTTTTCAAGAAATAGCGTATGGGTAGCAAATCATTGGTATATTGTCCTTGACAATACCAACTAAATGGTGTATTGTATGGCTAATAGTATCCGTACAGGAGGCCCCTGCTATGGGAACACTGAAGAAGAAACAACCACCCGG
>CAJVYM010000092.1 GCA_913009415.1 uncultured bacterium | reverse complement strand
GGCAAAAAGAAAGGAGGTGAAAGAAGAATGAAGAAGCTCATGACAGTACAGTGTCATCTCAGATGTGCCCATCAAACAGGCGACTTTCCCTGCACATTGATCTACACCTTGAGACGGGTTTGTGCTACTATCGGGAAACGGGAAGAATAATTGTCGCTGATCACTCGTGTTTATGAGCCGATCGAGAAGGGGCGGTTCCACCACCCGCTTGTCCTTCGGTTGTTGATGCCGGTCATAAATTTCGTTCAACGGATAAAGGAAGAGGAGTACGTTGTGCGCAAGGATGACGATGGACAGGTGGTCGCGCGTTGCAAGTACTCCGCATCGCTGCGAGGAAAGGGCGTGAACGGCATCTCCGTCCGCCTTGACCCCGCATACCCTGAGCTTGCCGGGCCTATCGTCAGGTTGATGCTGCACAAGATCGTGTCGCGGAGCCCAAAGCTACGGATGGAGATCGGTATTCCACGCTGGACGCCGGCGGTCGTCGAGGCGGCTGAGTCACTCGGGTTCGAGAAGCGAGTTGAGTACCTGAAAATGGGGCTTGTCTTGTAACAGGCAGATCCCAGTGACCAATCCGGGACCGGTCCTTGCGCGAATCCATACGAGTGTGCATGGCTAACAAATGAGCCGTTTGTGGAGGTGCCAGGCTAGAGTAATCTCCGCTCTTGGCTGTGGGGAATCATCGAGTTAAACGATCGCCTGATCTTGACGTTGGAAGCGGACTTCTGAGAACCGACATGTGCTTGTTCGTGTTTGCACGCAGATAGCGCTTGAGTGAGTGCGTCGAATGGCGTGATGGTTGCCCGATCTTGATGCCTCAGGCTGATTGTGCTGATCCTTGCCCGTCGTGGAGGCTTCTTACACGTAGTTTTGCACTATCACCAGGATAAGTCGAATCAAGATAAGGGCCCACCCGGCGATAACGATGATCCACACGAGCTTTTTTGCTACCGATGCAACGGCCAGGAAGATCGTGAGAATGGCAAGCAGGCCAATCGGATCTACGAGGTCCTTTGGAAACTGCATCGAGGGAAGGATCGCCACTACCAACTTGACCACACCCTCGCCGATCAGGTGACCCAAACTGTAGATGAAGGCAAGTATCTGGTCGACGATCTCTTGAGCTGATGTTTGCTTTGTGCTCTGCGTAGCTCCCTGAGCCAGTGAAACAACAGAGGGAATAAGGAACATTCCCGCAAACAGCAGCAGTTTCTTGCCTAGAGTTAGATGGGGGAGGCCTGTGCCTCCCCCGAGATTTTTACTGTCCAATGAGCGCCATCAGCGAGGAGAAGTTGACATCTCCGTGCAGTACATCATTAAGTGAAGTCGCACCGAGCATCCCAACCAGTGTGTTGAAGAAGTTGGCGATCCCTTCTGCCGGTGCGGCCATGATAATCGGCATCAACGACTGTTTTAAAGGCATCCCAAGTGACTGAGAGACCTTATCGAAGTAGGCCTTGTTGTCAGCGAAAAACTTGGCGAAGATTGCATTCAACTGGGTGGGGTTAGCCTTACGCATGGCGACAATCCCCTTTCCAAGCAGCATTCCGAATACATCTAGGGAAGTGAAGTACGGCATCCCCACGGGCTTGCCGTTTGATAGCCACGAGATCAGCACAGGCTTAGCATCGGCGGGCTGCCAATCGAGTTCCACGCCGCCAGCCGCCACCAGGCTCCCTCCGGCGAAGTTGAACTCCGTGCCCGTCAGTTTGCCCGTTGCTGGCAGGTAGCCGCCGATTTCGATCTTGTTTGTGATCGTCACTTCTTTGTCAAACTCCACATGCAGCCCGGTCACCGCACTACCAACCGTATTGGTGAGGATCACAATCGAGTAATCACCGGCCGGGTAGAACGCGGCATTCACGCCGCCAGCAAAGGCAGCAGTCGTGGCCAACAGCAACACCAACACACCGAGAATCGCAAACTTCTTTTCCATCAACAAACCTCCTTGGTAAACAGTTGTCTTAAGTATTCTAGCAGGCTGAGATCCGTTAGACAACATGAAACAGGATTTTGGGGAAGGAGTGCGACCAGCTTGTGGCCTCAGAGGGTCGAAAGCGACGGGCTTTTCACTGCAATTGGTCCTTCAAGTGCGCGATCAGTTCCAGTGCTTCCAGCGGGGTGAGGCTGTTCACATCGACCTTGCGCAGCGCATTCACCACGGGATGATCCTCGCTTCCAAAGAGAGGAATCACTTCCACTCGCGGGTCGGACCTTCCCAGTCGTGACAGTGGGGCCTCCTCTAACAGCTCGCTTAGAATGCGATCGGCGGTCTCAGTGACGCGATTAGGCAGCCCTGCGAGGCGGGCAACGTGTACTCCGTAGCTTCCCGCAGCCACACCCGCCTCCACGCGGTGCAGGAAGATCACGTTCTTCCCTAGTTCCTTCACTGCCACGTGCTGGTTGACGATTGCGGGGACCTCGGCGGCCAGGCGTGTCAGTTCCTGGTAGTGGGTGGCAAACAGGGTCTTTGCCCCCACGTGTGTTGCCAGCTCGCGGGCCACCGCCCAGGCGATCGATACTCCATCGAACGTGTTCGTCCCGCGCCCCATCTCATCGAGGATGATCAAGCTGCGACGCGTGGCGCGCTTGAGGATTGTCGCCACCTCCAGCATCTCCATCATGAAGGTGCTTATCCCGGAGATGAGCATGTCGCTTGCCCCCACGCGGGCGAAGATGCGATCGACGATGGGAAGTGTCGCCTTTGCTGCGGGAACGAACGATCCGATCTGAGCAATCAACACGATCAGTGCGTTCTGTCGCAGGTAGACCGATTTGCCGGCCATGTTCGGTCCGGTGAGAATGACCAGGTCTTTCCCTTTCTTGAGGATGAGGTCGTTGGGGACGAACTCCTCCACCTGCTCGACCACGGGGTGGCGGCCGCCGTGTATCTTGACTTCATGCTTGTCGGTGAAGCGTGGGCGAGTATAGCCGTTGTGACGGGCGATGTTCGCTAGCGACAGGAAGAAGTCAAGCCGCGAGAGCGCATCGGCGATCGATTGCAAGAGCGGGATCTCGGAAGCGAGGCGCTTGAGCGCTCTTTCGAACAGTTCGATCTCCAGTGAAAGCGCTCGTTCGCGCACAAGTGAGATGCGCTGTTCGTATCTCTTCAGCTCATCGGTGACGAATCGCTCGGCGTTGGCGAGCGTCTGTCGGCGGGCATATTCCGGTGGAACCTTATCCAGGTGCGTCTTAGTTACCTCGATGTAGTAGCCAAAAACGCGATTGTACCCCACCTTGAGCGATGAGATGCCCGTGCGCTCGCGCTCCGTGCTCTCCAGAGCCGCGATCTCCGCCCGTAGGGCGCGCTCCTCATTGTGCAGCTTGTCCAGTTCCTGATCGTATCCATCGCGAATCAGGCCGCCGTCGCGCGCATCGACCGGCGGCTGTTCGACGAGCATCGATCCGAAGCCCTCGCATAACGGGATGATCTTCTCGCTTCCAAGTGCACCCTTGATAGCATCGAGGAGATGGGAGCTGCCGCTGTAGCCAGCCAATTTCTGCGCGATCAGCGGCACCTGCGTCAGCGTCTTCTGCAACAGGAGGAGATCGAGCGGGCGCATGCGTGAGGTTCCTAATTTGCCGATCAGCCGCTCCAGATCGTGCACATCCTTGATCAGGGTCTGCAGCTCCTCGGCAAGCATGTCATCCTGCGTGAGCGCTTCTACTGCATCCAACCGTTCCTCGATCCTGATCCGATCGGTGAGAGGCGCGAGGATCATGCGGCGTAGACGCCGTCGCCCCATGCTCGTGACAGTGCGATCAAGCACATGCAACAGGGTCCCCCGCTCCTGCCCCTCACGCAGCGGTTTCACCAGCTCCAGGCTGCTCACCGTAAACGGATCGAGGTCCATGTGATCGCGCAGCGAATACGGCTCGAGTTGCCTGATGTGCTCCACCGCGCGCTTCTGTGTCTGCTCGACGTAGTTGAGGATCGCTCCCGCCGCCTGCAGACCCTGTTCGCTTAACCCTAGGCCAGCGCCATCGACGGATGTGGCGTCGAACGCCTGCGGCGAGAGGGGAGTGATGAGCACACCGAGGACCGCTTCCCGCACTGATTCCAGCATGCCTTCAGGGAGAAGAAGCTCGCTCGGTGCCAGGCGACTTATCTCGTCTATCAGCTCGGAGAGATCCGAGGAATCTGTGCAAGTGAACTCCCCCGTCGATAGGTCGAGCGCTGCCAGGCCATGACGATCCTCTCCTGGGCAGAGGGCGCACAGGTAATTATTCTCGCCGGCGTCAAGCGTTCCTTCATCGATCGTTGTTCCCGGTGTCATCACGCGCACGACTTCACGTTTGACAAGCCCGGTCGCCTTATGCGGATCCTCCATTTGTTGGCAGATCGCCACCTTGTGCCCGCGCTTCAGCAGCCTGTTCACATAAGCCTCTCCCCGGCGGATGGGAACACCGGCCATAGGATTCCCGTTGCGCGATGTCAGAACCACATCGAGCTCGCTTGAGAGGATCTTGGCGTCATCGAAGAACGCCTCGTAGAAATCACCAAGATGAAAAAACAGGATCGCATCGGGATGCGCCGCCTTCAACCGCAGGTACTGTTCCATCATCGGGGTAGACTTCCGCATAACGGTATTAAGTATAGGATCAGCCAGGCCGCGTTGCGAGGAGAGACGATCCTTGGCGATTTTAGTGAGCGGGCGAGAAAGAAACTTGGAACGCGGAAGAAGCGAGCGTGTGGAGAAGCCCTTATCTCGCGCAAAGACGCAAAGTACGCCAAGGGGAGGGAAAAGAGGGAAAAGATAAGAAGAAAAAGGCAGTTCTTGGCGATCTCTGCGTCTTGAGCGAGCGATCGCGAGCGGGCGAGAGGAAAGCTTGCGTCCCTTGCCAAGAACACGAAGAGAAGAGAAGCGGTAATGAGTATGGTAGGCCTCATTTCTCCTTAACCCGAAGAACGGGAATTATGCTCTACCACTTTGTGCTCTTCATGCCCTTCGCGGTGAAACAGCTCTACACTTCTATGAGAGTCTTGGCGTTTGAGACCTTCAGTTTGCGGTTACGTGGAACGTTATTGTCTCTGCTCCGGGTCCTTCCTCCCATGGACGACGGTAGGAGAACGTAAGGTTCGTTTTTCCCGCGCTCTCGGCGCTGAAACGGAAGAAGAATGTGCCACCGGATCCAACCGTTCCTGCTGGAACCGATTCGGGTTGATAGTCAAGTCCAGCAAGTGGTGAGAGAATGGACTCTTCTTTGCTATTGATCTGTTTCCACGCGTAGCCGGTGGTCGCGTTCCCGGTAAGGGCGACCATCAGGCGATCACCAACGTGCAGATTGATGCTCGTCGCGGTCTCTTTGGTCAGCAGGTGATATAAGCGGATCTCGACCCCGCAGATCGATGCCGACGATGAGACACGGCCCCACGAAGAGGAAGTCATGCCCGCATCAGCGACGTTGATGCGCGCTTTGAACGTTCCTGTGCTCGTCTTCACCACGACCGTGTATTCACCAGCGGGAAGGGGGCTTCCATCGGGTGAAGCAAGACTCAGCATACCTACCCACTTGTCGATTGCTAGCGGAAGCTTGGAATCGTTTATTAGCTTCACCGGCACGGCGCCATCGGCGTTTTCCAGATGGAACGAGACGACAGAGATCGGGTCGCACATGCATGCGCAGTCCTCATCCCGGACGATCTCCAGCGCCAGTGAATCACCGGCGGCAAAGGCGAAGGTCCCGATCGTTACCTCCATCGGGCCTTCGGAGGATGCGGAGGCTGACGCACTGCTGCTCACCTGCGCGATGGCCAGAACGCCGAACAGGGGAACCAGGAGAAGAACTACGCCAAGCCCAAGTACATTTTTCATTACAATCACCTCATGCTACTTACCCTTGCACATTGACGCAGTTTCACGCGGTGGTTGTGGATGATTCAGTCTATAGATCCTGCTTTGTTCTCCGCGCTTATGCCTTCAAGATCTTCTCCAGTGCGCTTAGCTGCGGTAGCGATGGCTGCGCTCCCTTCTTAGTCGTTGCGAGCGCACCCGCGGCACAGGCGCAGGGGATCGCTTCGTTTAAAGGGCGTGTTTGAAGCGCCCAGGCCAGCGCGCCGTTGAACGCATCTCCAGCGGCGGTGGTATCGATTGGCTCTACGGGAAACGCCGGGAAGTACGTGCTTTCATTGGATGTCGTGAGGTACGCTCCCTTTGCACCGGCAGTGCAGATGACGTTCTTCACCCCGCGGGAAACGAGGAGACGCGATCCACCCTCGATGTCGGAGGCGCCGGTGAGAAGATCGAGTTCGTACTCGTTTGGGGTAAGGACGTCGATCCTCTCAAGCAGCAGATGAGAGATGTCCTGGGCTGGTGCCGGATCAAGGATGACAAACGGCCTTTCTGCAGGGAGCGAACGCAGGAGGTAGCCGATCGTGTCGAGTGGGATCTCCAGTTGCAGCAGAAGGATGTCGCAATTTGACAACAACTCAAGATGATCGTCGATGTAGTCCGGATCGACCAGCACATTTGCGCCCGCCACAACTGTGATTGCGTTCTCACCGCTTTTTGCGACGCTGATCACCGCCAGTCCAGAGGAGGTATCGGCTCGCTCGACATTCTGCGTGTCAACCCCATTTGTCAGAAGCTCAGCGTACAGATCATCTCCGAACGGATCGGTTCCCACCTTGCCGAACATGGCTACCTGCGCTCCGAGACGCGCAGCGGCGACCGCTTGATTCGCCCCTTTTCCTCCGGGATAGCGGGTGAGGTTCTTACCCTCGATCGTCTCTCCGGGGCGGGCGATCACGTCGACTTCGATGACGAGATCGGTGTTGATGCTTCCAACGACACAGATCAAGCTCTTCTCACCGCCGCGTAGAGGATCTCGACGAAGCGCTCGCGCGATGCTTTCAGGACGACTTCAGCGTTCGGTTCGTTATCCGTGATCCCCATGTGATCGACCACTGTCGCGCCGCGCGTCAGCTCGCTGTGCGTTTCGATCGCCACGTGCAGGTGCTTTGTTAGGGTGGCCACGCTCGGGTCCAGGGCAATGGACATGGCGATGGGATCTGGCAGATCGAACCCCGGCAGGCCGAGCTTCTCCACTCCGAACCGTCGCAGGTAGGTCTGAATGCTCACGCAGAACTCGCCGAGCGGGGAAAGGGTACGCAGCTCCTCTGCCTGCTCATCGTCGAACGTCGCGTACTTCTGCGAGACGTCCCAGCCGACCATGGTGATCGGAAGGGCCGACTTAAAGACGATCTTCGCCGCTTCCGGATCGACCCAGATGTTGTACTCCGCTGCCGGGACGATGTTCCCGTGCCCGAGGCCGATTCCGCCCATGATCACACAGCGCTCGACCAGCTCGGCGATCTGCGGATCGCGGTGCAATGCAACAGCGATGTTCGTTAATGGGCCGAGGGTGACCAGGGTGATCTCCCCGGCGAAGCGATGGAACGTATCGATGAGCACGTCAACCCCGTGCCCTGGGGTAGGAACGCGCCCGTGCAGCGGCAGGCCGATTTCTCCCATCCCGTCCTGTCCGTGGATAAACTGAGCCGTTTGCAGCGGTCGCAAGAGCGGCCTGGCCAACCCCGCGTAGACGGGGACATCTTTGTTGCATTGCTCGACCGTATACAACGCGTTCTGCACACCTATCTCCAGTGGGACATTCCCGGCGACCACTGTGATCGCCTCTACCTGAACATCGGGGTAATTGAGGGCCATTACGAGTGCAACAGCGTCGTCGGAAGCAGTATCGGTATCGATGAGAAAGTGTCGCAAGGTCATCCCTCCTGCAAGTCTAGTCTGCACTTGATGGTAGCCGATGGTCGATCCGTTCGCCAAGAAAGTGTGAGTTGGCTTTCTCGTTGATACGATGAGGTAATGATCTCTGATCAAGCGGGTTGGAGCGAGGGTGTATCTCCTTATCGCCTCCGGTCTTGACGGCGTAGACAAACTACAACGGGCTCTTTCGCAGGATGGCTGATCACAATGTTATCGCCTCTTGTCTGATCTTAAGGTAGAGGTATTCTAAGTCACGGTAGCCACATGCCCGGCGCACAATCCTGGCAATGGTGGCGTTGAATGCCTC
>CAJVYM010000091.1 GCA_913009415.1 uncultured bacterium | reverse complement strand
GGTGCGATGTGATGGTAGCAAACCTGACTGAGCTTACGCGTGTAACGTAGTCTGTTGAGATTGAAGTGAGGTTTAACCGAAGTAATATTTCTTTTAATAGTTCTTCTTGTGTTTCTTTCTTTTTTTTTTTAATGATACGGCGACCACCGAGATCTACACTCTTTCCCTACACGACGCTCTTCCGATCTTGCCAGACGAGGAATTCACGACCTCGATCGAGCGAAATGGCACCGCACGTCCGAGCGCCTTGATCACCGCCTCCTTGACCGCGAACCGCGCTGCCAGGTGTTCGTAGATTCTGTTTCCGCGCGCACGCAAGGCATATTCGATCTCGGTATCCGTGAAAACACGCTTGAGAAAACGCTCTCCGTGTCGCTCGTGTAGCTGCCTTATCCGCTCCACATCGACGATATCGATTCCGACTCCAGTCATTTACGTGAGATCACGCGACAGCGCTCGGAAACGACGATCGACTGCAACTCGGCGACTGCCGTATTGAGATCGTCGTTTATGACAAGGTAATCGAAAAGCGGCATCGACTTCATCTCCTCCGCTGCCACGATAAGGCGCGCTTCCATCTGCTTCTCCGTCTCCGTTCCTCGCTCGCGCAGGCGCGTACCGAGTATCTCAAGCGATGATGGCGTGAGGAAGATGTAGACTATGGAGAAATCGCTCAGTCCCCGCTCCATCAGCTTCTTCGCTCCGTTGACGTCGATGTTCAGGATCACATCCTTACCATCAGCGAAGACCGACTTAATCTGCGCGCGCGATGTTCCGTACTGGTGTCCCAGGTAGGTCACGTGCTCGACGACCTCATCATTCTCCACGAGATCGTTGAACTGCTCATCGGTGATAAAATGGTAGTCGCGACCATCGACCTCATCGCTTCGCCGTGGACGCGTCGTGAACGAAACCGAGTAGGAGAGCCCGGGGAGAGCTTCCATCACCCGCTCGATCACCGAGTTCTTCCCGGCACCGGATGGCCCGCAGACGATAAACGCCACACCTCCGCCCACTCCTCGTCGGTGCTCGATGATCGACTCATTCAACATTCTGCACCTGCTCCTTGAAGGCGTTAACGGCGAGCTTCATGTCGATCACGTGGCCGTTGATCGCCAGATCGCGTGACTTGGAGCCGAGCGTGTTCACCTCGCGCAGCATCTCTTGGCTGAGGAAATCAAGCTCCTTTCCGACCGGATCGCTGGAGGCCAAGAGCGACCTGGCGCGGTTGATGTGCCCCTGCAGGCGAGCGATTTCCTCCTGCACATCGTAGCGTTCGACAACGAGGGCGATCTCCATCTCCATGCGCGCTGGGTCGACCTCCACGGCAAGTGATGCTATCTTCTCCTGCATGCGCACGCGCAGCTCACGCTGCACCTCTGGCAGCCGCTCTTCCACCTGCGCGGTGAGGGATGATATCCTGCTCAAGATCCCCTCGATCTCTGCCGCGAGGTGCTCTCCTTCCTTGGCCCGCGCAGCTCTCGTCGCCGCGATCGCCTGCTGCAGCGCCTCATCGATGGTCGGTGCCGGATCATCCTCATCATTGTTTGCCTGCTGCAGCGCACCGACGGCGATCAAGTCGGAGAGGGTCGGTTGATCGGAAAGTGTGAACTGCTCAACCACCTGACGCAATCCGGTCAGGTATCTTTCTATCGTCTCCAGCGAGAAGACCGCCTGCTCTTCCGCTCCCGTGCCACGCTCAAGTGAGATCTGCACTCCAATTTCTCCTCGCTTGAACGCACGCTTGATTTCCTCTTCCACCTGCACCTGCACCTGCGGGCGATCGCTAAGAGAACGTACGCGCACGGAGAGGAAACGGTTATTCAGCGTGCGCAGGGTCACTTCCGCACGCCAACCGGAGCCCGCCGCCATTCCTATACCAAAACCGGTCATACTACTTATCATCATGTCCTCCAATAAACGAAATCGCGGCATACCCGACGACCGCCGCGCGATCTCCGGTCACATCGCCCGATGTAGCGTACGTAATGAGCTTCGACTTCCACCCTAGGGTACGTGCACAGCTCATCACGGCGGCGATCGCGCCTCCGCCGCAGATTGTAAGTCTCTCCGCGATCAGCTTGTGGTAAAACCCTTCAACATCCAGAGCAAGAATCAGGTCGATCGCTTCAAGATCGATCTGACGAGCAACCTCATCGGGTTGATAATGGGTAAAGTCACTGCTAGCAATGACCACACCGGGGCTTTCCCCGGCAATATCGGCGATCGCCGCTCCGAGAGCGATGACGTCGGTAAGCCTTGGGAACATCACGCAGATCGGCACAAACGGCAGATCCGTTCCGAACATATGCTGCAAGAACGGAAGCTGCACCTCGATCGAGTGCTCACGCGAAAACGCCTCCGGTGCGACCCTTGCTCCACCGGCGACCAACCTCTGGGCGATCCCCGTCGCGATCTGAGAGGTGCCAAGCGGCGTTTTCCACTCTCCATCCGTGGCGATCGATATCGGTTGTCCCATCCCCGTGTGATTCGATCCCATGACGATCGCCCACTCCGGCATCCCCCGCGCGGCAAGCTCTTTGTATCCTGCGCCCGCCACCGCACCCGAGTACACGTACCCAGCATGCGGGGCGATCAGCCCCAGCGATGAGTCGAGCTTGCCGATCTTCTCTGGCGTGCCGCATAGACGTGTCAATTCTCGGGAGAGCCCATCGGGGCTTCCAGGATAGAACATGCCAGCAACGACGGGCCTGCGGTGTGAGATCATCATGCAAAGATTGTAGCGCCCCACCGATCAAGGGTGCAACCGCTTGTCTTGACAGAATGCGCCACGTTCATTAACATGTTGTTACCAATTGGGAGATCGTTTAATGGTAGGACGACAGGCCCTGGCCCTGTTAGTGGGGGTTCGAATCCTCCTCTCCCAACCACTTTTCCCTCACATTTGTTTCCCTCTGTCGCCTCGATCAGGTGCCCCTTTTGCAGTGCACATGAAAAGGCAAATCCACCACAAAGAGCGCCTCCTCTCTACTCGGTGGCGAAAGCATCCCTTTCTCATATCCATTGCGAACACCCCGCATTGCTTGGTCAACACGGGCAAGATGCCTATAATGGTCGAGAGGAGGTGATGCAACAACGGAAAGATGGGAGAGGGCGAGGATGCAACAACATTGATCAAAGGAGGCGAAATGGTACGACGATTACTAGTGTTGGTTCTATCAATCTCTCTATTGGCCGGAGTCGCGGCGTTTTCGATGCAGCTTCACTACTTGGGAAGCTTCGATCCGCCACGCGACGGGTGGACGTTTAATGGAATCGCCGTTGGAGGAATCTCTGGGCTCACGCTCGCTCCCGATGGAAGCTTCTACGCTGTCTGTGATGACAAGGGGAAGAACGTTGATCCGCCGGGGCTTCTGTACAAGCTGAATATTGATCTCGATGCGAGCGGAATCCACGACGTGAAAGTCACCGGCATTGTGCACCTACAGACACCGGACGGGCAACCGTACGCCTCAGGGAGCATCGATGCTGAGGACGTCCTCTGGGATCCCACTGGGTTTGTCGTCTGCTCGGAGCGCGATCAGGACAACAACCCGTGGATACGGCAGTTCTCGCACAACGGCAAGTTCCAAAGCGCTATTCCAGTTCCTGAGAAGTTCATCCCCGCGTTCGACGGCGACAAACAGGTACGAGGAACAAGAACGAACCTCTCATTTGAGGCGAGCACCTTCACCCCGGATTACGCTACGCTTTACGTGATGAACGAAGAGGCGCTGGTGCAGGACGGGAATGTGGCAACCCCGACGGCGGGAACGCCGGTGCGGTTGATCGAGTACGACATGAGCAGCACTACTCCCGTGGAAAAGGCTGAATACGTGTACATCACTGAGCCGATGTTCGCCGCCCCGCCCGCCGGCAAATCCGGCGACAACGGGGTACCGGGAATGGTCTACGTGGGGCACATCACCTCGCAGTTTGACCTGATCGTCATGGAGCGATCGTACGTGAGCGGTGCGGGAAACCAGATTGGCCTGTTCGGCGTCAAGTTCGACGACAGCTCGAACGTGATGGGAATTGACTCCCTGGCTAATCCCGGCAATCCTCAGACCGTAACGATACTGGAGAAGACCCCGCTATTGATCATCTCCG
The DNA here is from genome assembly GCA_913009415.1 of uncultured bacterium. Lineage (GTDB taxonomy): Bacteria > Bipolaricaulota > Bipolaricaulia > UBA7950 > UBA9294 > M55B144. The sequence continues at coordinate 4,015 of CAJVYM010000091.1, read as the reverse complement.
ATAACAAAGACCTCACACAGGTCAATTTCGATCCGGACAACATGGAGGCGATAGGCCTCGGGCCGCAGCTTCCAAACGGGCACTACACGCTGATCATCGCTTCGGACAACAACTTCAACCCGAAGTATCAGAGAAACGTGTTTGCCGCATTCGAGATCGTTCCTGATAAGTAGAGGAACCGAGACTGAGACGCGATACGAACGCGAACCATAAACACTAAGTGGCACACTTACAGGGCCCACAAAGGACTGTGAGCGTGCCGCCTTCTCTTGCAGCTTGCCTCTTTTTTTCGTAGCGTCGGAGCTTGCCTCCGACGTTGAGATTGACAGTCCTTGAGAAAACCCATGTGGCTAGTACAAACAACAAGCTAATTTAGCTTCGGTAAATCTCCGCTTTCCTCCCCCCCAGCTCGCTGGGGGGAGGAAAGCGGAGAGCAAAGAGCCAACAATGTCCTGAGTGGTTGGTGATCTGGATATCGTCATCGTGTCGCTGGTGGCCGTGTTTATTGACTGAAAGGTGGCACGGTGTATCCTTATCTTCCCATGAATAGCGATCCAGCACTTCCCCGAATTTCGTTTTTTACGTTTGGTTGCCGCGTTAACCAGTACGAAACGCAGATGATGCGTGAGCTGCTTGAGCCACGCCACGAGATAGTGGCGCGTGACGCAGACGTCTACGTGATCAACGCCTGTACCGTCACATCACTTGCTGAGCGCAAGGCGCGACAGGCGATCCACCGATTGCGCCGGGAGAACAGTAGCGCTGTGATCATCGTCATCGGATGTGTGGGGGACGCGGTGGCAAGCGGCCTATCGCGGCTCGATCAGGTCGATCTTATCGCTGGGAACGGATGGAAGACGCGGATCGATGAAGTCATCGATCGCGCTGTGGCGGGTGAAACGGGGCTTCTCCCCTCCCCTGCTCCAGGGCCGATGGAGAGGGAGCGAATATCGCAGCAATCGGGACGGATTCGTACCTTCCTCAAGGTGCAGGACGGCTGCGACTTTGCGTGCACCTTCTGCCGCACGACGCAGGTACGCGGACCGTCACGCAGCAAGACTATCGACGCGATCCTCAATGAGGCGCGTGCTCTTGTGAAGAACAACTACCCGGAGATTGTCCTCACCGGGATCAACCTGGCGCAGTTTTCGCCACCCGATGGCGACCTCGCTTCCTTGAGTGAGAGGCTTCTGCAAGTTGAAGGCCTGCGCCGGCTGCGGTTGGCGTCGATCAACCCATATGGAATAGATGATGATCTCGTGGCTGCATTCGCCGCAAATGAGCATGCTTGCGCACACTTTCACATCCCGCTTCAAAGCGGGGACGACGATGTGTTAAGAGCGATGGCGCGCGGGTACAGCCGGGAGTTCTATCTATCGCGGGTGGAGCTGATCAGGCGCACGATCCCGCAGGCGACATTCGGAGCGGATGTCATCGTGGGATTCCCGGGGGAGGGCGACGCGGAGTTTCGGGAGACCCTTTCGATCATCGAACAGGTGCGGTTTGCAAACCTGCATCTGTTTCGTTACTCTCCGCGTGCTGGGACGATCGCCGCGCGCGCTGCTGCTCAGGTGCCAGAAGCGGTGAAGCGCGCACGCGCGGAAGAGGCAGAGCATGTATACCGCAGGTCGCAGCAGGATCTCCTCTCAAGCTACATGGAAAAGACGGCCAGCGTTCTACTGGAAGAGGAGACTGGGGATGGATGGCGCGGGTACACGCGTGAGTACATCGATGCACAAGTACGTACCGCTATGGCACATGTTCCGGGAGATGAGATCGCTGTGCGCATACTGGGCGCGAATGACGGATACTTGGTGGGGGATGAGAAGTGAGCGAGAAGGCGAGTGCGGAAATCAGGCTGCGGGATAACACGGAATCGACGGCGATCCTCGGCGAGTACAATCGCAACCTAAAGGAAATCGAGAAGGCATTCTCGGCGCAGATCGTCGCCCGAGGGGAGACCGTGCACATCGAGGGGGAGCCGGGAGAGGTGGAGAAAGTGCGCTCCCTGTTCGAGAAGCTACTGGACATCGTCGAATCAAATCACATTCCCAGTGCCACTGATGTTCGCTACCTAATTTCGCAGATAAGAAGCGGAAACTCGATCGAGGGAGCCCTGTCAGATGTGGTGCGGGTGACGCACTGGGGGGAGGAGATTCGCGCAAAGACGGTCGGCCAGCACCGTTACGTGCAGGCGATGCGCGAAAACGACATCGTCTTCTCCATCGGCCCGGCGGGGACGGGAAAGACGTATCTCGCGGTGGCAATGGCCATCGACTATCTGAAGAAAGAGAAGGTGAAGCGGATCATCCTCACCCGCCCAGCCGTAGAAGCGGGAGAGGAGCTGGGCTTCCTCCCCGGAGACATCCAGGCCAAGGTGAGCCCGTACCTGCGCCCGCTGTACGATGCGATCTTCGACATGATCCCGGCGACGGAATTCGAGAAGCTGACAGAGCACGGGCGGATCGAGATGGCTCCGCTGGCGTTCATGCGCGGGCGAACGCTGAACAACAGCTTCGTTATCCTCGATGAGGCGCAGAACACGACTTCGATCCAAATGAAGATGTTTTTAACGCGCTTGGGGTTCAACTCCAAGGCGGTGATTACGGGCGATGTCACCCAGGTCGACCTTGAGGACGGAGTATCGGGACTGGCGAGCGTACACGCGATCTTAAGTGGCGTGCGTGGAATCTCGTTTGTCAACCTGAACAAGGCCGACGTTGTCCGCCACCCGCTTGTGGCACGCATCATTGAGGCCTACGAGCAGGACGAAGAGCGGAAGGCGCGCGCACGCAACGCGCAGCAAGCCGCGCCTCACAGCTAGGGATAGCCTCCTTCACAGAATCGCCACAATTTTGCGGCTTCTCCTTCATCGATGCGCGGTAGCATGTCGGTAAATCGATGAAGGAGGTTCATCATGAAAAGAGCAAGACTGACATTGGCAGTTGCCGTTGCAGTGGGGTTGTTCGCCGCAATTCCGGTGATAGCTCAGACAACCGCGGTGGCGAACGCGGACGAACTGGGGATCGCGATCACGATCAACAAGCTTGAACTCACACCGGCCCAGATGCAACAGGTGCATGACATCTTAGCAGGGATTCTATCCGAAGCAAAAACGCTGAAGCAGAAGAAGGACGTGTTCACTCAGGAGATGATCAAGTTCACCGGAAGCTCCACCGATCTGGAGACGGCGCTTACAAACTTCAAGTCTCAGATGAAGGATCAGACGCAGGCGTTCCAAGCGAATGTGAAGCAGGCGCTGGATCAGCTCAAGGGAATCCTCACCATCGAACAGGGCGAGATACTGCGCGATGCGTTCATGAACGCCCGTAACCACGGACTTGCGGGGAAGCTACCCGAAGGGAAAGGACCGCGCTCGCCGGCGATGAAGCCTGGAGATCAGGGCGGAATGGCCCCGAATCAGAACTGGATGGGCCGGCGGCCTCAGGGTGCGCCAGGAAATGGTGCTGAGGGTCAGGCAGATATGCCCGCATGGATGCAGCAGATGATGTCCGAACATCCTGAATTTGCCGATCGCATGGCGCAACGCTGGAGCAACATGGGTCAGCAGCAGGACCAGATGGCAGCAAGGGGGCCATTCGCGCGATTTCAATCATGGCAGGATGGCAAGAGCCTCGCTGCAAAGCCCGACACGGGAGCGTTACTCAACGTGCTGCAGAAGATCGTCAATATCCTTGAAGTGAAGCTTCAGTACGTAAAACAGTAGACCGCAACAATAGAATACGTTAGCGATCCACCGCGTCTTTCGCGGTGGATCGCCTTTTTTCATGCCAGCAAATTGCGTGATCCAGAAGCAACCAACGCTGCTATGTTGCTAGTTGGAAGAGTCGTAGTTTACGTACTTCTCGGGCCACAACGCACTTCTTGATCGACGCGGTAGGGACACCCGTCGCCGGGTGCCCCCCGCACAGATCCGGACGTGAGGAATTACGCTCATCCGGCTCCTACCTCGGGTTGATAACGCGAAGGCATTGGTTACTGCCTCCCGTACTCG
>CAJVYM010000090.1 GCA_913009415.1 uncultured bacterium | reverse complement strand
AGAGCGAGGCAAGTGGTAGATGATGAGGTAGTGGTAGTAAGTCCAGGTTAAGAAGCGCTAGTCCACCATCGATGGCGAGTACTGGTCCAGCAAGAGGAGAAAACTAGCTACACAGTCTCCTGATCTAAGAGTTACGATGGACGGACAAGAAGAGAGCGAAGACAACTCGCCCACGCTAAACTCAAGGCATCGTTTGCTGGACAGGCTCTGATGAAGTACAAATAGAGGTGAGGTGGATGTTGCGTTCAACCGTGTGTTTCGTTTTGGTTATGGCCCTTTTCACGATCCTCGGATCTGCCACCGTGATCACGGAAGTGACGTGGGATCCTGATATGCATGTGATTCACATCACGCTTGATTCCTGGCCGGGGAACTGGGACGGATGGCAGATGTACGTGAACGGACAGGAGATTCCGATGGAAGGCGGTCTTGGGCGGCCGGTCATCCGGCCGGACGCTCCGCTATCACAACCTCCAACCGGTCTCCTGATCGGGACTCTTCCGTGGGTGACCGGGATCGATAACGTTGATTTCCCGTGTTGTGGGACGATCCAGTTCTACATTCCTGGTGAGGGCCTTACTGCGCTGTTTTCCTACAACCTCGTCCATCTTGGATGTACGAGTGCATCGCCGGTGAAATGCGCTTCAGGGTGGACTGTGCACTCCGGTGATCTGATCATCCCTGAGAACATGACTCGCACGATCGCAGACGAGAAGTTCTTCCAGAAGGGGAACGTCTACGTCCGCGATCATGCGACGCTTGTGATCAAGGACTCTGAGTTCATGATGGCGCGCGGGGATGTCCCGACGGTGCACGTGTACTTTTTTGTTGATCCCGGCGCTAAGCTGATCATCGATAACTCGAAGATCTATCCTCCTCCGCCTAGTCTCTCCGAACCTGGATTGATCTGCGTGATGAACCACGGGGATGTTGAGATACGCGACTCAGACACGCAGATCCACTACTTCGACATGTCCGGGAGTGCCCGTTTCACCATGTCCGGTTCGCGGATGGTGAACCCGATTGGAGGCCTCCTGCAGGTGACCGGGGGAGAGACACATGTCACCGACTTCACCATTGGGGCCCTCGGCCTCCTTGTCCCCGCAGGCGCGCATCTGAATGTGAAGAATCTCCACTCTGGAATGCACTTTGACCACTTCGACGTGCACCAGATGCTCCAGGAGGCGGATTACAGGCTCATTCTCGATAACACAACCCTACTCAAGGATGATCTTGCCGGCGAGTACAAGTACGGCCCGTACGAGCGCGGGTGGATCTTTTTTCTCGACCCCGATTGTCACGCCCGGATTTCCAACTGCGAGCTGCGTAAGGTGTTCATCGACGTACGAAACGAAACGGCCGAATTTCACGACCTTAAGGTTGGTACTCCGTCCAGCCTCACCTATCGCGATATCGTGCTCAAGGACGTTACCGTGATGGGTGAGTGGCCGTTTACGATCACCGACGCGAACGTCACGATATTCGACTCTAATTACCTTTTCCTCCAACCGAGCGGACGCTCTACGGTGCGGCTTGTGCGGTCGCATATGGTGGAATTCATCCCCCGCGATTTTTTCGGCACGCTCATTTGTGATCACGCCCGCTGGACCGAAGCCGGTGAGATCATCGGTGGGGTTGGTTACCACTCGAACGCCAACGCGTTCACTATCCGCGGGAGCCTCACTATTTCTGGCTTGCAGGAGAATATCCAATGGAAGGATGCACAGGTAAATCGAGAGTTCGAGGTGCACGTGACCGATCACTCTGGGAAGCCGATTTCGGGAGCTGAGGTGAGAGTTAAGGGTAGTGTATACCGGACCGATCAGAACGGAATAGCTCGGTTCAGTGTTCTATTCGACGAGACCAACTATGCCTCCCCAACCGAGGTCACGCTCTGGAAGAACGGTGCATCTGTTGGGCATAGAGACCTCGACTTTTTCAGTGCTTCGCCGATCGTTATCATGGTTAAGGGTAAAGGGGAATCGTAGAATAAGATACCTAGTGGAGGAGGAGCAATTGAGCGGACGGGAGCAGGATTGGATCGACCAAGCTGAGTGGGATCTCAAGCACGCGGAGAACGATGTCAACGGCGGGTACTACGAATGGGCGTGCTTCTCCGCGCAGCAAGCCGCGGAAAAGGCGCTCAAAGCTCTATACCAGGCGCATCAGCAGGTTGCTTGGGGACATTCGGTGCGGGAACTGCTGGAGGGGCTGCGCGAACTGACCGAAATGTCCGATGATCTCATGGATGCCGGGAAGTTGCTCGACAAATACTACATCATCGCGCGCTACCCCAATGGGTTTGCGAGCGGCGCCCCCAAGGACTACTTTAGCAAACGCGAGGCAAAAGATGCGATCAGTAGTGCAGATCAGATCATCAGGTTCAGTAAAGATCATCTCGCTTGATATCAAATTCGTCCACGCCCGCCTTGCGGACGCAGCGCGAGCGTTGAGAGATCAAGATGCTAACGTCGTATCCGTATGGCTGTTCGGGTCGCTCGCCCGTGGTGACTTCCTGCCGGGAAGCGATGCGGACATACTGATCGTCCTCAAGGAGTGCGAGCTTCCATTCCGTGACCGCATCGATCGGTTCACGGACTGGTTCAGCGACGTCGGCTTACCGGTCGATGTGCTCCCGGTGACGACGTCGGAGCTGGAGGAGCGGGCCGATGATCCGTTCTGGGCGCGGCTCCTATCTGAGCGGATACGGCTTGCATAGGTAAAGAAAGGGCCTAAATCTTGAGGATATTCGGAGGTGGAGGCGGAACAGCAGAGAACCGTGCAGCTTGCTATGGGGTATCCAGCGGAGGTCTATTGCCCGATGGGAAGCGGTGAAGGACCTTGTTCGGTTTGCCTCCGGGCGAAGTTCACAGGCCGATCGTAAAGACATCGTTGAAGCGCTCAAAGGGCATTATAAGAACGAAATGCACGAGAGAAGCCCACTTGAAATCAAACCGGAGATGCAAGAGGCGTGATTCAAGCACAGATGAGCGAAATGGCAGCAAATGAGAGGCTATCCGGTGGAGGTATTGATGAAGCCACAGAAACGAGTTCTTATCGCCGAAGATAACCTGGAGGATATTAAGCTGATAATGCGCGCGTTTCGCCATCCACGCGGGTGGGAGGTGAGATTAGCATACGATGGAGCGGAAGCATTGGATCTTCTAATTCACCCTGCTGATTCCTGGCGTCCCAACCTGATCATCTTGAATCTATGTATGCCGAAGATCTCCGGTCACGAAGTCTTAAGAGCGATCAAGAAACTTCCCGACATTGCGCCGATACCGGTGATAGTGTGGTCCGTATCGTGCGCTCACAGCGATATTGATCTCTCGTATGAGCTGGGAGCAGCGGTATACTTCTCCAAGTCGGTCAACTCAAAGGATCTTGTGGCGCAGGCACGCACGATACGGAAGTTCTTCGATCGATCGCAGTTGTATGACCAGTGAAGAGACGAAGGAGCAAAAGGTGGGGATTAGAAAGACTTTGGTAATTATGGGGCCAGGAGGGGTAGGCAAAAGCCCTCTTGATGCACTATTCAAAGACGGAGTGATCAGGCTCGATCCATATCGGCTGCGTCCGAACGGACCAAGAGGACAAGGTGACAAACTGTACGCTCCTCCGGAGCTTCATGATGACTTAAAGGGGGTGCTTGCAAAACTGGGCTGTCAATTGCGGAGAATCCCTGATAAGAAAGAAACCATCGAATGGTTCCCGAAGAGCAAGGTTCTGTTCTTCACCGTTCGTGGTGTTTGGCAATGCTTGTTTCTAGGCAACGTTCAGTCCACGAATACGGAACTTGCGAAGGCAGAGATATACACACCTGTCCTGCTACGGTTACTAGAATACTGCAGTAACTTTGCGGAGATCTTCGGCACTATTGAGATCATTGTGCTTAATCCGGCCGATGAGAGTTTGAAAACAATGGCAGAGCCCTGGAAGGAACTCAAGGATGCAACAAGCCAAAATTGCATAAAACGTGGGGATTCAGAGGACTCCATTTTGAAAAGGATACAATCGATAGATATTGAGGCGCCGGTATGGCAAAGCCTCATTGGTAAACCCCAAGTTACCGAGTACGTTGGATGGTCTTTTGCAGAGTATTGCTATCCGAAGGAAGAGGAATACAGGTTTGCTAGAGCATCGCTGTTGGTTCAAGCGCGGCAGCGACTATTGCTGGGTAGGCCATCGCTGGGGGCCTTCTTAAAGAGCGAACAAGAAATTCTAAGCATCTGACGATGAGACCCCAGAATACGCTCTCTCTTACGACGGATCCGTGATGTTCTCAAGCTGGCACAGAAGCTATATAATGGAAATAGGAGGTAGAAGATGCTAAGAGCGGAACGGAAGTACGGCCTATTGTTGGTGTGGCTGGTGATGTTTCTTCTGCTAGCAATGCCTTTGTACGCCCAATCGATTCTGACACAGGCGGTATCCGGTACAGGGTTTGTCGTCAGTTCGGATGGATACATCATTACAAATAGGCATGTGATCAACGGCGCGACCGATATTAGTGTGACGATAGGGAGTAAGGAGTACGAGGCGAGAGTTGTCGGCTCTCTTTCGGATAACGACATAGCTCTGCTCAAGGTCGACGCTCACGGTCTCCCAGTGGTTATGCTAGGTGACTCGGACAACGTAGCAATCGGTGATACGGTGTACGCCATTGGCTGTCCCGCGGGAGTGTGTGGCACGATAACTCAGGGACGGGTGGCGAACTTAGGGATTTCATCGAAGACGGATGAGGGAACGACTTTGCATAACTTGATCATGTCAGATCTCACCACCACCCATGGGTCGAGCGGCGGTCCGTTGCTGAACGACAGAGCCGAAGTAATAGGCATTACAACGGCGGGCATAGTCGTGCAGGGTGAAACAACGGGGTTTGGCGTCTCAATTCCGATCGACCAGGCGATCCCGTTGCTACAGAGGGTCCCGGGGTTTAGTACGAGTCAGATGGGAAGAGCTACAACCGTGCTGACTCTAGATGGGATCAGGCGAAGCGTTGGACCGGACACAGCCTTTGTTCAGGCTGAGATACAACGGCCGTTGAGTGATCTGTTGCCCAAAGATGTACTTGGGCGATCGTTGGAGTCAGGATGTACCAAGGCTGCTGGGGGCTTTGCTGGCTTTCCGAAATGCGAGGAGGGAGGTTCGCCGGCTAAAATATGGTCAGTAAGCCTTCTAAGGAATTTGCACAATAGGCACCTCCATGGAAAGGCGGTCGCTGACGCCTGGAACGAAACTATCACCGCCGATACGACCGAAGACATCGTTATAGCGGTTTTCGATTGTTCGAGTGTGTCAGATGCCTTACGTGCCTTGACATACCTTAAGTCTCCAACCACATGGGATTTCGTTGATCCGTATGCTGATTCGGTCAATTTGCTCTATACACCATTTGATTTTAGTAAAACATGGGCTAATAGTGACCTGAAGGAATCTCACGTCTTGTCTTCCAGTTCTCAACAAATCGGTACTGTGGCCATGAATACAAGAGTCACTTTTTATACGTCTGATACTTGGAGCAACTGCTCTCTGAACCCATCTTCTACTAAGATTATGACCTATCTTGAGCTCTGGGGATTTACTACCTTTGCAATAGATAATCGTGTCTTCTTGATTGTTAATTACAGTATGATTTACGGGCCTGAATATCAAGCATGTGAGGGATCAACTCTGCCTGGCGGAAGCATTCTGTGGGTGAATATCCCTTACGAATGGCAGCAAATTGGACATTCGTTTGTGTTCAGCTCCGGCGGGAAACGCCTCTTTACGATTAACTATAACCCTTTCCTAGACAATCTCGACGGGGTGTTGAGGGCAGTTTTTCAGGTCCTCGCTAAATGAAGATCCCGTCTGACTACGTAGATAGATGAAACGGAAAAATACGGCGGGGTTGCTGTTTGTCGGATTAGCGACCATCGCGAGTATGTGCGCGATAGCGTGGACAACCTGGCCGGCGACAATAACAGCGCCTGCAGGAACAATCGGGCTTGTGCCGGTACAAACGACATCGCTTGCGGTGACAGCGATTGCGCAGCCAGCAAATTGGGATCCTGTAATCTACCCATCTATGATTCACACTGTTGCCCCACAAGATGGCCAGTACGCTCTGTTCAAGCTGACGGAAGCGCCAGAGCTCATCTATGGCCCGGCTGATCTTGATCCAACCTCGCTTGCTGTGAGCTGGGATGGGAATCAAACGATCCTGAGTGTCAAGCACGGCGATCACTACAAGCTGATGCTTCTCGTCGATGATTACAGAGGCGTCAAAACGGTCGCGCTCACCAACGGACCGGGAAACGACCTCGATCCCGCGCTCTCGCCGGATAAGTCGTTTGTGGCGTTCGTCAGCGATCGGGACGGTCGGGCGAAGCTGTACGGGCTGCGTATCGATCATCCTGAATTAATAGGCCTTCCTGGTGGGCCGCAAACGGTGCCACTCTTCCCCGGGCCGGGAGAAGAGCGATCTCCAGCGTTCAGCGAGTACGGCCTCGCCTTCCTGTCGAACCTCATGGGTACATGGGATCTGTGGGTGCTGGAGGGACCGAACTACGATTCCCCGCGGCGGGTGCTCGCGAACGTAGATCCATACAGCCCAGTGGTTTGGGTCGGTGATCAGATCTTCGTCATCAAGGATGGAATGCCTGGTCTCGTCTCCCGCGACGGCCAATTCTTCCGGCCCTTAACCGGGGGACCGCAAGAGTGGTGGAAGAGCCCGGGAGCGCCGCATTTCGTAGTGCAAAACAGCGTAATCTACCGGGTGAAATTCCCATCTTCTCTCTCCCCGGACCTCGCCTTCTTCCGCATCCCGCCCGGACAAGACACGGCCGAGCTGTGGCTCGCCACGCTTGATGGAAAGGAGTGGAAGGTGGCCGACCGGGTTCCACTTGGTGAGGCGGCATGGTCGCGGGATGGGACGCGGCTTGCCTACCTGCGGCGGGGAAAGCAGGTCGGACCGCTGCCGTCGCCCGAGGCTGGGTACCGCTCGGATTGGTACGAGTTGTGGGTGGCTAACGCCAACGGCACCGACGCCCGCTGCATCCGCACCTTCTCGCCCTACGGGGGGAAGTATGAGGCCCACTCCCTGGCGTGGGGCCCTAACGGGGATCGGCTCTACTTCGCCCTTGCCGAGGTGGGAACTCCGGTATACGAGCTTCACTCGATCCGCCTCGATGGTTCTGGCCTAGATTCCGTGTTCGGCGGGGTATACACATGCAACGTTCATCCAAACGGGATCGTGACCGGCGTGGCGCGCGGGCCGTACCTCTACTCTTACGACATCGCAAGTGACAAGTGGACCTCCTACTGGGAGTTCGGGCAGTTGTGGAACGCCGTGTTTAGCCCTTCCGCCGAGTACGGACTGGCGTTAGCGGACGGAGCCCTCGTCCTGCTCGACTGCACCGCGCGAACGCAGCGCGTCCGCCGTCCGGCAGCAAAAGCAAGCGCGGGAAGGCCTTCGTGGTCTCCCGATGAGAAGCGATTTGCTTACGTCTCCGTTTGGGACGGCGACGGCGAGATCTGGATTTACGACCTTGCATCCGGTACCACAACCCAGATCACCGCCAATGACTACGACGACTATTCCCCTGCCTGGTCCCCGGGTGGAAGATATATCGCCTACGTGTCCGAGGAGGATGTCCTCCCTGCCATCCGGGTCTTTTCGGTGGAGGATGGCAAGACGTTGTCGATCACCGATGGAAGGTACGAGGACGCATACCCGATCTGGCGGAACAGGGAGGGACAATGAGGAGGTTAATCGCATCGGTTTTGATCTTATCAGCTTTTGCGTTAGTCGCGACGGGAGCGACGATACACGTCGTGCCACACCCAGGCCCGGGGGAGATCTCTCTGAAAACGGCCCTTGAGCTCGCTCAGCCGGGCGATGAGATCGCGCTTGCCCCGGGAAGTTACTCCGGGGAATTTACGATCGATAAGTCGGTGCAGATACAAGGGGAGACGGGGACAGAGGTGATTCCCGGGGGGTATTCCGAGGTAGCGTTCACGATCACGAGCGGTAGGGTAGTGCTGGCTGGCGTGGCCCTGAAGGGTGGAGACACCGGGATGAAAGTTACGGGGAATGCGGACCTCACGGTAGATCGCTGTCAGTTCTCCGGGCTGAAAACAGGCGTGCACCTTGCCGACGGTCGGGGGAAGATCACAAATTCCAGGAGATCGGAAGAGCACACGTCTGAACTCCAGTCACACTGATATATCTCGTATGCCGTCTTCTGCTTGAAAAAAAAAAAAGAAAAAGATCTACACATGATAAGTGCTGACAACTGAGAATGCGA
>CAJVYM010000089.1 GCA_913009415.1 uncultured bacterium | reverse complement strand
AAAACAAGCAGGGAGACATGGGCGGAGGGAATTTCAAGGAGGAAATGGCTGAATCCGAGAGGGAGGAGGAAGAAGTGATAAAATAATATGAGGGGGTTGGGGGGGGGGGGGGTGGGTGTTTTTTTTTTTTTCAAGCAGAAGACGGCATACGAGATATATCAGTGTGACTGGAGTTCAGACGTGTGCTCTTCCGATCTCAGCATGTTGTGTCAGCTCGATTGATATCTTCGTGCTATAATGTCCGGTTCCCGGATACACTGGTACCCGCCCGTTTACTTCATCAATAACCATCTCTGTAAGGTGCTTACGCTCATCGATGGTAAGAGCAATGAATTCGCCGGTACTACCTCCAACAGAGATTGCATGCACGCCACCCTTAAGTAAGAACCTTACATGCTTCCTTGTTCCGTCTTCGTCGATGCTACCGTCACTACTAAAGACAGTAATCATCGGAGGAATAACACCATGAACTAGTTTTTGCATACGTACCTCCTCTATTATCTTTTGCAGCTTGACGCTCGCACTTTTAGTGCAACAGGAACCCGGATGATTCCGTGTTTGTCGGGACTGGTATCTGGGCGGGACTTATCCAGTAACAAGCCCACAGCCTGTTGGCCAATTTCATAAGGATTTTGCTCTATGACTGTAAGAGAAGGCTGAAAAAGCTTCCCCCACGGCACGTCATCAAATCCTATAAGGCCAATCTGCTCGGGGATTTTCACATGACGGTGGAAGAGTTCTTGCAGAACCCCTATCGTCATTAGGTTGTTCGTACTGAAAATGGCGGTGGGTGGATTAGAAAGCGAGAGAAAGTTCTGAACACTTTGCTGGCCACCTGTTATACGGTATCCTCCGTAGGTGAGAAGTTCTTCCGTAAACGTGATCCCTGCTTCGTTAAGAGCTCTGCGATATCCAGCAAGTCTCTCCTCAGTAGTGGTCGCGCCTTTGATTCCTAGTATCAGACCGATACGGTGGTGTCCTCGTGAAATGAGATGACGCGTAGCTTGGTACGCCCCGTCTATATTGTCGGAGAGGACGGCATCCGCCTCAATTCCTTCTACACGTCGATCCACAAAGACAAAGGGAATCTTCCATGTTGGAAGCTGATGAACGACTGAATTGGAGCCATCTCCCACTGGCGAGATGAGCAGTCCATCCATTCGACGCTGCCTCAGCAGTCGAACGTACCGGTCCTCCTTTTCCAGCGATTCATCGCTGTTGCAGACGATGAGTGAGTACCCTGCTTCAATGGCCGCATCTTCCGCACCGCGGATCAATGTGGCGAAGAAAGGATTGGTTATGTCCGAGACAACAGCTCCTATTACATGTGTCTTTCGCGTACGAAGCGACTGTGCAACAGCATTTGGGCGATAGTCAAGCGTTTCCATCGCCTGCTGAACGCGCTTTACGGTCTCTGGGGCAACCTTTCGCGTGCCATTGATGACGTGCGAAACCGTTGCGGCAGAAACCTTTGCTCGTGCAGCTACATCCTTGATTGTTGCCACCAATCCTCCTAGTAATCGTTTACCGTAATCGATTACGGTAAACGATTACTACCATAGCACGATTGCGCACGTATGTCAAGTCTTGTAAGGGAAATCCGCTTGTCATCTGGATTTCATGGATATCGAGTGCTGCCGAATGCACCGACGTCAGCCATCTCTTGTATGGCGGAAGTGCAACCAGCCATCATGACTGAAGTTGGCTATGAAACAAGCGACCGAGCCTGTAACGGCTCGGTCGTTTGAGGCTTCAAGCTATGCGATGCTGAACTTCCTATCCTATCCTACTTTCTCTGGTCGTTCGGGGACGTCGTAGAGGATGTCGTCGAGCGGATGCCGGTACAGCGGCTGCGCAAGCCGCTTCTAGTCGAAGTAGTAGCCCATGAAGCCGATCGAGCGACCGAGGACGAACAAGGCCGTTGAACAATTCTTCCTTGATCATCTCATCGATCTCTGTATCGCTGAAATTAAGCTCGTGTAGCAGGTCGACGAGGAGGACACCGATGCATCCATCGACATTCAGGATGAGGTTGTTCTTCTCCTGAGCCTCTTCCTGTGGATGACTAACCGATTGACGTTCTGATATCGAGTCTATGCTTGGTGGAAGCAGTTCTACAGCGCCAGGGTGAATAGTCCTCCAGGACCGTTGTAGACCAGGATGCACCGAGAGAGGACATCCCGGCCAATGAGAACCACGACATCCTGCCCTGCAATGCTCTGACCACTGAGGTTGACTCCTATTACAGAGCCAAAGTCAATCTCCAAGCGCGCTCCCGGGAAACTCAGCTTGGCTGGATACAGTAATTGCGACGTGGGACCAGCTGCGGTTCCGGTTGTTACTGTCCCGGTGGCTTGCATGCCTAGTTGGTTTAGAACGTTGTTATCAACGCATGTTCGAGTTGCCTCAGTGTCGATCAAAGCCCATCCCACCCCTGGAGCGGGGACTGGCTGGTTTTTCTTTGCAAAATAGGCAGCGAATACAGCTGGGACCTCCACTTAAACCTGCAACAATGGCCCAGCGGATGCAAGGCCTTCAGGAGATGCTTCGTGCTCCCCCTTTGGCCGGAGAAAGAAGCGGTTATGAATGGGCATTGAGAAGGCCTAGAACCAAGGCTGGAAAGTAAGCAGTTTCTTCATCCTCTTTAGTTACTCTTTTGATAAGAAACGGGACATTGCCAAATCGTTCAAGACCCGAACGGTACGCTTCTTCTTCGCTTGCGTAAGCACCTACGAGTTCTTCATCCTTTACAAGGACAAAAAGGCCTTCGTAAGATTGAAGCCATTCATCCTTGTGTGTGGCAAAGTACACTGCCTCCTTCTCGAGTGTCATCTTAGAACCTCCAAAACAATGGTAGCCCGCCCATAACAAAAGTCAACCGCCTTGATTTCCTAAAGCGCCCTTTGCTCCCATATTCTTGCCGTCTTTGAAACACAGCACACATAGTCGCCGTATCATGATCGCGGCCGGACCACGTGGGGCCGGCCGCATCATTTCGAAGCGTAGATTACGCTCTGCTATCCCACCTTCTCCGGTCGCTCGGGGACATCGTACAGGATGTCGTCCAGCGGATGGCGATAGAGCGGCTGCGCGAGCCGCTTCTGGTCGAAGTAGTGGCCCATCAGACCGATCGAACGCCCGAGGACGAACAGGGCGTTGAATAATCCTTCCTTGATCATCTCGTCGATCTCTGTATCGCTGAAATTAAGCTCGTGTAGCAGGTCGACGAGGAGGACACCGATGCATCCATCGACATTCAGGATGAGGTTGTTCTTCTTCTGCGTCGTCACCGCTTCCACGGACAGGGCGTAGTCCAGAAGCTCCGTCTTAGCAAAATGTGTCTTGGCGAAGTCTTTTAGAATCTCCACCCGCTTGTCCGGGTTCTCCACCGTGTGTAGCTTGTGCCCGATCCCCTGCACGCGGACGTTCTTGCCCTTCATCGTTGCCACGAACTCGCGCGGATCGAGGTTGTTGCGCAGGCCGTAGCGGAAGTGCTCCGCCGCTCCGTTCACCGCCCCACCAAATCGGGGCCCGATCGTGAGGAGCCCACTCACGAGCGATGAGATCAAGTCCTTTCCCGCTCGTGCAGCAACGATCGTGTTGTGTGCTCCGGAGACGGCCGGACCGTGGTCGGCGATGATCTGCAGCACCATCTCCATGAACTGCCGCGCGTAGACGGGAATGTCTTTCTTGAACCACAGAAGGCCGATCACGCCACCGATGCCGTACTTCTTCTCGATCACTTCGTCGATCGGGACACCGCAGTAGTTGTGCACCTCGCCCGACTCATCACAAATCGTGGAGATGAAGTTCGTCGGCTTGCGCACCAATCCCTCGGCGACCGCCTGCTTGTAATCAATCGGGATCGACGGCGGCTCGAAGTCCTCTGCCGGGACGATGACGCCCTCCCCCACGAGCTTCTCGTACGTCTCCTTGATCCTCAGATGGTAGTCGTCGAATGAATTAGGAACGATGGCCCCCACCTCGCGCAGCGCCCGGTTCTTGGCATCGGCGGTCTCGCTTTCTGAATCGGCCTTGGCACCGGCGTGACCGAACTGAACCTGTCCGGGGAGGACCTTGGCGCAGGTTCCTGTCACCCATATCACGAGCGGCTTCTTGATGCGGCCATCCTTCACGGCGTCGGCGATCTCATACTCCGCCGTCCCGCCGAGTTCTCCCAGGCAGACGAGCAGTTTGATGGCGGGGTTGGCCTCGTAGCGCAACAGGTGATCGAAGAGGGATGAACCGGGGAAGGCGTCCCCGCCGATGGCGATCCCTTCGTTCAGGCCGTCGGTGTTACGCGCGATGATGTTGTACGCCTCGTTGGACAGCCCGCCCGATACGGAGACGAAGCCGACCGATCCGGGGCGGTAGAGCTTGGCCATCCGGATGTTCTCCATCGTCCCCGCGGCGTTTCCAATCTTGAACGCGCCCGCTTTCACTCCACCCACGGTCGCCGGGCCGATGATCCACTTGCCGAGTTTCTTTCCTAGCGCACCGAGCTTGCGCTCCATGCGTTCGGGGATCCCTTCGGCGATGACGGCGATCGTGCGGATCGTGTCGGTGTTCAACGCCTCCACCGTCACCTCGTACGCCGAGCGCTGGGAGGCGAAGTTGACCATCACATCGGCCTTCGGAAACTGTGCGCTCGCCTGCGCGATGCTCGTTATGCGCGGGATGCGGACCTCTTTCGTGCCCCAGAAGAGCTTCTCGAATCCGCCCCGCTCGGGGGTAATCATGGCGACGACGCTCGGCTCGTCTTTGCGGCACATGTAGTCGAAATCGAGCATCCGCTGCACGGCCGCCGTCTGCGCCCCGTAGATGAATGCCTTGGTCTCACGACTGAATAGCTCGTAGTCTTTCATCACTTGCCCTCCTCAAGCGCCAACGAGACGATACGTGTCATGTGCGTCTCCGGTCCGAACACCTGGAGCGGAATACCGATCCGCTCTCCCAGGCGGCGCATATTCTCCAGCCCTTCCTTGTAGTTTGGCCCGCCGCGACGTACGTAGATCTTCACGTTGTTCTCGTGCAGCTTCTCCTTGTAGTCCTCCAGCGCTTTGATGATCCCGGTGAACGTCTTGGCCACATCGGTGAAGTTGGCGATACCTCCGCCGATCAGCAGAAACTTCGGCCGCCCCTGTGGGTCGGGCTGGCGCGTCATCAGGTCGAGAATCGTCTTCGTGTACTCGTAGGTCTGCTCGGTTGTGGGGTTCCCGGAGTACTCGCCATAGTTAGCGAGATCCTCGCCGTAGCCGAGATCGACGACGGTGTCGGCGTAGATCACGCTTGCCCCGCCGCCGGCGACGAGGTTCCACACACGTCCCTCGGGGTTTAAGAGCGTCAGCTTGAGCGATGCGCCGGTTTTCTCATCGAGCGCGGCGATGTACGCCTCCTCGGGGGTGGAGATACTCCCGAACGCCTTCGGAAACTCAATCTTCCCCCACTTACCCGCGCACTGAAAGGCGGCGGTGTCGTCCAGCTTGGCCACCGTATCCAACGGGACGAGCGTCCCGCCGTGGAAGGCGATCGGGTTGAACTCTAGGTAGGCGAAGTAGTACTCGCAGTACACCTGGTACAGCGCGCTGATGAACGCCGCCACCGTCTCCTTCTCATGCATCTCGGGTAGGTGAGATGTGACGTCTACGCTCGCCGGATCGGTGAGGATAGGGACCTCGATCGTCACCACCGAGTCCCACACCTCTTCGATGTCTACCCCGCCGCGTAAGGAGAAGTGGATGATGTCGGCATCAGCGTTGGACGTGAATGCCAGGTAGTACTCCTCCTCGTGCGGAACGAACGGTTCGATCAAGAAGTGGGTGAGGACCCCCGTCGTCTCCCCGGTCGTCTGCACGATGGCGACTTCTTTATTCATCCGCTCCTCGATCCACGCTCGCACCTCGGGAAGAGTAGCGTTGACGAGGAGGAGGTTGTTCTTCCCGCGCTTGCCGAAGAGCTGATCGGGCTTGACAACTAGTTTCGTCTCGTTAAGCCACGGGTTCTCCTGCAGCAACTGGTCAAGATCCGTCTTGGGGGTGACGAGTACGAGGCGGTCATCGGTGTGGAAGCGTCCGCCCGAGTATTCGGGTAAGGCGTTGTTGATCAGCCTCTTTGCGTCGTATTCGCGTATTCCTTTCTTTGCCATTGTCTCACCTACATGTTGTTGATGATCTCATCGCCGAACCCAGAGCAGGACACGCGGGTAGCCCCGTCCATCTGGCGCTCCAGATCGTAGGTCACGTGCTTGGACCTGATCGCCTCGGTTATTCCGGTCATGATCAGTTCGGCCGCACCGTTCCAGCCCATGTAGCGCAGCATCTGCACCGCGGACAGGAGGATGCTCCCCGGATTCACTTCATCCTTGCCAGCATGTTTGGGGGCGGTACCGTGCGTCGCCTCAAACAGGCTGATCCCGGTTGTGTAGTTGATGTTCGCTCCGGGGGCAACCCCCAGCCCACCGACCTGTGCCGCAGCGGCGTCGGACATGTAGTCTCCGTTAAGGTTCATCGTCGCCACCACGGAGTACTCAGTGGGGCGCAAGAGCATCTGTTGGAAGAACTGATCGGCGATGCGATCGTTGAGCAGAATTTTTCCCTCCGGGATCTCTCCGTTGTACTTCTTCTCCACCTCGTCTTCGAGGATGATCTGAGGAAACTCTTTACCCACTTCGTATCCCCAGTCGCGGAACGCGCCTTCGGTGAACTTCATGATGTTTCCCTTGTGCGCCAGCGTAACACGATTGCGTCCGTGCTTGACCGCATACTTGATTGCGGCGCGAATGAGGCGTTTTGACCCCTCCTCGCTGATCGGCTTTACTCCAATGCCGCACATGTGCGGGAAGCTGATCGATACACCCATCTCATCCTGCAGCCAGGAGATGACCTTATCTGCCTCCGGAGTTCCGGCTCGCCACTCAATCCCCGCGTAGACGTCCTCGGTGTTCTCCCGGAAGAAGACGATGTCCAGATCCTGTGGACGCTTCACCGGCGCGGGTGTGCCAATGTACCGCACGGGGCGCACGCACGCATACAGGTCGAGTACCTTGCGCAAGGTCACGTTCAAGCTGCGGATTCCACCGCCAACCGGCGTCGTCAGCGGTCCCTTGATGGCGATAAGGTGATCGCGAATCGCCTTGATGGTCTCCTCCGGCAGATAGAGCTTCTGACATTCCGCGGGTGGAATCGCCTTGATCTGCTCTTCGCTAAGTTCGGGGTGATTCTTGGCAACCGCCTCGTCACCAGCTAGCACCTTTAGCCACTCGATCTTCTTCTTGCCCTCGTAGGCCTTGTCCACAGCAGCGTCGACTACCTTCAGCATCACCGGGCTGATGTCTGCTCCTATTCCGTCTCCGGTGATGTACGGGATGATCGGATGATCAGGAACGTCTAGCTGCCCGTTGGTGATGGTGATCTTCTCACCGCCCTGTGCTACCCTGCGCGAATCGTCGCTCATGTTTCCTCCTTCTGGGGGATGATGTTAGTTTCTATACTTCCTGGGACTGGAATCCCGTAGTGATCCTTCTCGCTGCCGTGACAACAAGGTCGATCATTCGTTGTTGTTCTGGTTCCTCCAATCGATGAGTTGGTGCTGACAGGCTCAGGGCGGCAATGACCTCATCTGTGAATGACATTACCGGTGCACCGATTCCGAAGGTTCCGGGGATCACTTCGCCGTCGCTCAGCGCGTACCCCTGCTCGCGGATCTGCGCGAGCTCGGCGTACAGCTTCTTGCGATCCGTTATCGTCGTAGGAGAGAAGCGACGAAGGCCGTTGTCTCTAATAATCGTCTCCTGTGTTTTGCGATCGAGGAAAGCCAGCAGGATCTTCCCCGATGCCCCTGCGTGCAGTGGGAATATTGCTCCGAGATCATGCGAAACACGCAGCGTGTGCTGTGCCTCCACCCTCTCCACGCACACCCCCTGATAGGAGTGCAACGTTGACAGGCAGATTGCCTCACCGGTCTTAGCGGAGAGCCTCTGCATGAACGGAAGAGCGATGTCCTGTAGTCGTTTGCGTGGTACGTTACGCGCAAGTTTGATGATCATCGTGCCGAGGTGGTACACCCCGCCTGAGTCCGCCTCTTCCACAAGGCCCGCCTGTCTCAAAGCCGAAACATAGCGATATGCAGTGCTGATGGGAAGCTGCAGCGCGCGCGCAATGTCGGGTACAGATAGAGTTGGGCCGTCATTGGAAAACAACGTTAGAATCTTGACAATCTTCTCCAGAGTAGTAATGGCTCCTCCTCTGCAGTTCCCACTTTATGAGAACCATCTCTCAAGATGTGAGCATGGTACTCTGCAGCGCGCGTGATGTCAAGAGCAAGTCTTGGATTCAACCGGTAAGTGCAACTTTGGGAATTGGTCAAAGAGGGGAGCTGCGGTAGTATTACCAGCGCCGCCCAGACCAGTAAATCAAAGGAGCACCGATGAAGAGATACACGCAGCTCACCG
>CAJVYM010000088.1 GCA_913009415.1 uncultured bacterium | reverse complement strand
AGCAATTATCGGTGATGGTAGAGGTTGAATGTAAAAGGATGGAAGTAATAAAAGAAAAGAGGATGGTACTTAAAAATGCTAACTTCACTGATTGATTTCACTCTGCACTTCTATACCAAAACCAACCGGTACTCGTTGACCATTTAGCGACAAAGAAGGATGAAAAGGTTCTGAAAGCGTTGTGGGAGAAACTACCAGACTGGTTGCAACCAGAGGAGGCATTGAGGAGGGACGCTCTCAGTGAACAGGGTTTAGAGCCTGGTACACCCTGCGCTTCACTCACACCAGTGTTGACAGGACAGATATGTTAGTGGTAGGATTGGATACGTGATCAACGCATGATCAACGGAGGCCATGTGAACGCCAGGTTTAACAATTGACGGGACATCCCCAAGGCTGACTGTCAGATTAAGTGTTGGCCACTACATCCCGATGGTGACATGCATAAAGCAGACAATATTCTCACCGAAGCCATCGCAACCATCACCGAGCAAATCCGGTGGCACAAGCGCAGGTGTATCATCATCCACGGCGAGATCGGTGAGGGAAAGACGCGCTTCGCCGAGGGACTTGTGATCGCACTTAGGAAGCGCGAATTCAGGGTCGGAGGGATCATCAGCCCGCGAACCCTTGACGGCACCGAAACGATCGGCTACCGCGTGCGCGATATCGAAACTGGCGAGGAACTGTCGTTTGCCACGCTGAATCCGCCGGGAATTCCAATCGGCAAGTTCTACCTTTCGGCGGGGGCACTCGCCTTTGCCCGCGCCGTGATCGAGCGCGCAGCATCCACGGATCAAATCGTCCTGGTAGACGAGGTAGGCCGCCTCGAACTTGGTGGGAAGGGGCACGCCATCGCTCTTCGTGTGCTCTTGCAATCGGACGTTATTCCGGTCCTCTTCGCGCGAACCACGTTTGTTGAACGGATCATCGACACGTTCGACATCGCCGATCACGCAACGTTTCCCACCAGTTGACTGTGTGTGGTAAGATAGAGACCGGGAGGATCGATATGCAGTGGCTCAGTCTGGTAATAGGGATCGTCGTTGGCGTTGTTATTGGGTTTCTCGTGGCGCGGATACGTGCAAGCGAGCGGATCTCCTCGCTACAGATAGAGCTTAAGAGCAAAGAGCAAGAACTGCTCGCTCTACAGCAGTCGAGCGCCGAGAAAGCACAGTGGATGGAGACCGCCGAGAAGCAGTTGCGCGAGGCATTCGATTCGCTGGCCGGGAAGGCTCTAGAGACGAACTCCGACCGTTTCCTCAAACACGCTCACGAACAACTGGACGGCCTCCTTACGCGGGTGCGCGAAGACTGGGGGACGCACAAGGAGCAGCTCAAGAACCTCGTCGAGCCGCTGGAGAAGACGCTGGAGAAGATGGATGTGCAGGTGCACGCCCTCGAAGAAAAGCGCGCCGGCGCCTATCAGAGCTTAGAGAAACACCTACAGCAACTCGGATCTGATCAGACACAACTGCGGGACACAACCGTCAAGCTTGAGCAGGCCCTCAAGTCATCGACCGTGCGGGGACGCTGGGGAGAGCTTCAGTTGCGGCGGGTGATGGAACTAGCGGGAATGAGTAATCACATCGATTTCGATGAGCAGGTAACGACAGACGAGGGTCGCCCCGATGTAATCGTGCACCTTCCAAATGACGGTTTCCTTCCGGTGGACGCAAAGACACCGATGACATCCTATTTCGAAGCGCTCAACGCACAAGGAGAAGAGCAACGGAGCTTGCTCGCTGCCCATGCGCAAGCGATGAAGAGCCGCATTCAAGATCTATCGCGGAAGGCTTACTGGAACCAATTCGAGCGCGCTCCGGAGATGGTAGTGATGTTCATCCCCAGCGAGTCAAGCCTCTCCGCCGCGTTCTCCCAAGACCCAAGCTTGTTGGAGTTCGCCATCGAGCACCACGTCCTCATCGCAAGCCCCGTCTTACTGCTTGCCTTATTACGCTCAGTTGCCTACGGCTGGCAGCAACAACAGATCACGGAAAACGCCCGTCAGATAGCACTGCAAGGAAGGGAGCTTTACGATCGTATCCTCCGCTTCCTAGACCTGTTCCAAAAGACAGGCAAGGGCCTCGGTCAGGCGGTCGACGCCTACGACAAGGCCGTTGGCTCTCTGGAAAGTCGACTCCTACCCTCCGCTCGGCGCTTCAAGGACCTCAATGCAGCGAGCAAAGACCTTCCCGAAATGTCTCCCCTGGACAAGATGCCGCGTTTGCTCGCCTCCTCGGAGGATGAGCCGGAAGAGTGAGGGGCAGGCCGCCGAGTAGAGAGGAAGCGCGTAATTGTGTAGAGCAGTGACTTCCGATGTATCGGCCGTTAAAGCCACCTCCAAGAGTCGTCGGATTTATGCTACGCGGGCATACAGTCAATTCCCGCCACCGGACTTCCACCGGCTAGACACGCGACCCCATGGGCTGCGAACGAAGAGCACGAAGAAGACGGTTGAAGAAGCTGCAAAATCAGTGTTTCGTGGTGTCGAAGCTTCTCTACAACGTTCTCGAAAAGATCATCCTCACGCTCGTTCGCTTCGCTCACTCAAGAACGCCAAGATCGCGAAGAGAGTTGTGTGGATCATGCGGATGATGGACAATTAAACGACTCTACGGACGGGGTGGTAAGAATCAATACGGATGACATGGATCTAGGTGGCTGGGCGAAGGAGTACCCGAATAAGTTTGCTTCCTCGGAAGAGGCGTTCTCGCACATTCATCGTGGAGATCGGATCTTTATCGGCACCGGCTGCGGCAAGCCGCAGTACCTGGTGAACGAGATGGTGCGCTATGTGGAGGCGCACCCCAAGGCGTTCTTCGACGCGGAGGTTCTCGATGTGTGGACTCTCGGCGTCTCTCCCTACCTGCGCGATGACGTAAAGCGCAATTTCCGCCTCAATTCATTCTTCATCAGCGAGCCTACACGCAGCGCGGTGAACGAGGGTCTGGCTGACTACACCGCGATCTTTTTGTCGCAGGTGCCGGACCTATTCTACCGGCGTATTGTTCCGATAGACGTGGCCCTCGTGCAGACCTCGCTCCCCGATCATCATGGGTACATGAGTTTGGGGATCAGTGTGGATATCGTGCGCGCCGCGGTCGATACCGCCAAACTGGTCATCTGTCAACCGAACGTCAACATGCCGCGCACTCACGGCGACACATTTGTGCACGTCGATGATGTGGACTTTATCCTCCCGCACGATGAGCCGCTCCTCGAGTACGACACTGATGTCGTCGACGATGTGGCGGATCGGATCGGCGCGTACGTTTCTCATCTCATCGAGGATGGAGCGACGATCCAAGTTGGCTACGGGAGGATCCCCAACGCCATCCTCTCAAACTTGAAGGATAAGCGCCACCTGGGCGTGCACACCGAGCTATTAAGCGATGGAATCGTTGAGCTGATGAAGCTGGGAGTGATCGACAACCACAAGAAGGAAATCGATCGCCACAAGACGGTCGCTTCGTTTTGCATGGGAAAGCGATCGACGTATGAGTTTCTATCGGATAATCCGGCAATCGAGTTCCATCCGGTGCAATACACGAATGATCCCATGGTCATCGCCAAGAATTCGAAAATGACGGCGATCAACAGCGCGCTGCAGATCGACCTCACGGGCCAGGCGACGGCGGAATCGATCGGTAAGACGTTTTACAGCGGAATCGGCGGCCAGGCCGATTTCATGCGCGGGGCGGTGCTCGCCCCACAAGGCAAGTCGATCCTCGTCCTGCAAGCGACGGCGCAGAGTGGCAAGGTGTCGCGTATCGTGCCCATGCTCAGTGAGGGATCGGGGGTGTCGCTCGTTCGCGGCGATGTGCATTACGTGGTAACGGAGTACGGAATCGCCTATCTACACGGGAAGAACACGCGCGAGCGAGCGATGGAGCTGATCAGCATCGCCCATCCCAGGTTCAAACCATGGCTTTTAAAGGAGGCAAAGGCCCTCAATCTGATCTACAAGGACCAGGCGTACATCCCGGGCGAGCGGGGACAGTACCCGGAGGAGCTGGAAACGTATCGCACAACCAGGGAAAACCTGGAGATGATGCTCCGCCCGGTGCGAATAAGTGATGAACCGCTATTGAAGGATTTCTTCTACTCCCTGTCCGATCAATCGATCTATCGCCGCTTCATCTCGGTACGCAAGGACATGCCACACGAGCGATTGCAGGAGTTCGTCGTCATCGACTACACGCGTGAGATGGTTATCCTGGCGATGATCGGAGAAGAGGGGAAGCAGACTGTGATCGGAGTTGGACAGTACGGGATTGACGAGCAGACACATACCGCCGAGGTGGGGCTTGTTGTACGCGATGACTACCAGAACCGTGGGGTAGGAAGTACACTTCTCGACTACCTGACCTATCTTGCCAAGCGAGCAGGCCTGCACGGGTTCTCGGCCGAGGTGTTGGTGGAGAATCAGCCGATGCTGCACCTGTTCGAGAAGGGGGGGTTCACGATTGAGAAGCATCGCGAGGCAGACGTCTACGAGCTGAGGATGCTGTTTGGGTAATGATTATACAATGCAGACTACAATCGTAGGTGATGTAATGGATACAAGAACGGACATTGACTACCTGTTCGAACCGCGAGGGGTCGCCGTGATCGGCGCGTCGCAGAACAGCGCCAAGATTGGCTACCAAGTCGTGGAGAACATCGTGCAACGCGGTTACAAGGGGCGGATCTACCCGATCAACCCCAAGGGTGGGGAGGTCCTCGGCCTCAAGATCTACCCGGATCTGTCGGCAGTCGAGGGGGACGTGGACATCGCGGTGATCACCATCCCGGCGCGGTTCGTCTTCGATGCAGTGAAGGAGTGCGCCGCCAAGCACGTGAAACATGTGCTGATCATTACCTCGGGGTTCTCCGAGGTGGGGAATGCAGAGGAAGAACGAAAGATCGTCGCCTATGCGCGCGAGCACGGGATGCGTGTCCTCGGGCCGAACATCTTCGGGATCTACTCCGCGGCGGCCTCCCTCGATGCGACCTTCGGTCCGGGAGGAATCCTCCCCGGCCGGGTGGCGATCATCACTCAGAGCGGGGCGTTGGGGATTGCGATGATCGGGAAGACCGCGGCGGAATCGCTCGGCCTGTCCGCGCTCGTCTCCATCGGGAACAAGTCCGACATCGACGAGTCGGACGTGCTCGAATACCTGACGCGCGATGAGGCGACGAAGGTGATCCTCATGTACATCGAGGGGGTCAAGCACGGGAGCCGCCTGGTCGGGATGCTGAAAGAAGTGGCCAGAAAGAAGCACGTGATCGTCATCAAATCAGGCCGCTCGCGACGCGGAGCGATGGCCGCGGCCTCGCACACCGGATCGCTTGCCGGGGCCGACGAGATCTTCGATAGCATCATGCGTCAGTGCGGAGTCCTCCGCGCGGAAAACGTACAAGACGCGTTCAACTGGGCGCACTTCCTCGCCGATGCCCCTCTTCCCAAGGGGAAGGAGTCGGTCATCGTCACCAACGGCGGCGGGATCGGGGTGTTGGCAACCGACGCCTGTGAGAAGTACGGGGTCGATCTGTACGACAACCAAGCGGTATTGAAGGATACGTTCGCCCCGGTGATGCCCAGCTTCGGCTCGTCGAAGAACCCGGTCGACCTGACCGGTCAAGCGACGGCGGAGGACTACAAGCGATCGCTGGAGGCGATGCTTGCAAACGACGACATGCACGCGGCGATCGCGCTCTACTGCGAAACGGCGCTCTTCGACACGGATTCCTTCGCCGACCTGTTGCGGGTGGAGTACCAGCACTACAAGGAGAAGAAGCCGATCATCTTCTCCCTGTTCGGCGGGGAGAAGCTGGAAGCGATCGTGCGCAAGCTGCGTGCGGAGGGGATTCCCGTTTTCTCCGACGTCTACGATGGCATATCGTCCCTGGGCGCCCTCTACAGATCTTGGCGCAATTTGAACGCGCCGGCGGAGGTGGCAGAGGACGTACAGATCGATGTGGCGGCGGCGGAAGCGATCCTCGATCGCGCCCGTGAGGAGAAGCGCGGATTCCTCCTTGCTAACGAGGCGCAACAGATGGCAAAGGTCCTCGGCCTGTCCATGCCGCGCTCGATCCTGGCGAGCAACCTCGACGAGGCTGTGCGGGCAGCAAGGACGATCGGCTATCCGGTGGTGATGAAGGTCGTCTCCAAGGATATCATCCACAAGAGCGATGCCGGCGGTGTCGCCCTCGACCTGGTGAGCGAGAAAGAGGTGATCGACGCCTACCAGGCGATCATGCGCAGCTGTCGTGCCTACAAGGCGGACGCGCTGATTCAGGGCGTCGAAGTCGTGGAGATGGTGAAACCGGGAGTGGAGACGATCATCGGTGCGCGTCAGGATGCGTCCTTCGGTCCGATCGTGATGTTCGGCCTCGGTGGGATCTACGTCGAGGTGATGAAAGACGTCGCCTTCCGCGCCGCCCCGATCAGTCGACGGGAGGCGCACGCCATGGTCTCCGACATCCGTTCGTACCCGCTCCTTCTCGGAGTGCGCGGGGAGAAGCGAAAGGATATCGACGGCATCGTCGACGTGGCGATAAAGCTTGGCGCGGTCGTCGACAAGTGTCGCGACATCACAGACATTGAAATCAACCCGCTCGTCGTCTACGAACACGGGCAGGGGGTAAAGGCAGTTGACGTGAGGATTCTCTTTCAGACTACACGGGAGGTGAGGTAAAGATGGGTTCGCTAATCATCGCCTCAACGCGGAAGAGCGCGGGAAAGACGAGCGTGCTGGTAGGGTTGGCCAAGGCGGTTAACAAGAAGTTCGGTTATCTCAAACCGTTGGGGGATCGTTTCCTGTATCGCAAGAAGCGGTTGTGGGACTACGACGCCGCCCTGATGGTGAACCTGTTTTCGCTCACCGAGGAGCCGGAGACGATATCGATCGGATTCGACCACTCCAAGCTCCACTACATGTACGATCGCGAGTCGATCCACGCCGAGGTGGAGCGAGCGATCGCCGATATGGGGAAGGACAAGGACTCGCTGTTCATCGAGTGTGGCAAGGACCTGGCCTACGGTGCCTCCGTCTACCTTGATCCGCTCACCCTGTCACAGGCGACGGGGCACAACGTGCTGATCATCGCTGGCGGGACGGAGAACGAGATCGCCGATGACATCGCGTTCTTGAAGAGATTCGTCGGCTCGGATGAGGCCCATGTTGGCGGTGTAATCATCAACAAGGTCATGCAGATCGACGACTTCAAGGCGACTTACCTGCCGGAGATCGAACAGATGGGTGTGAACGTCCTCGGCGTGATTCCCTACGAGAAGGAACTGACCACCGTGTCTGCGAGCTACCTGGCGGAGAAACTGTTCGCGCGGGTGATCGCCGGCGAAGATGGACTGGATAAGAAGATCCGCCACACCTTCGTCGGGGCCATGTCCGCGTCGGTCATCCTCGCCGATCCACTGATTGGAAAGAGCGACAAACTGATCATCACCAGCGGCGATCGCAGCGACATGATCCTCGCCGCGCTGGAGGCCGGCGGTACATCGTGCATCGTGCTGACGAACAACATCGTCCCTCCGCCGAACGTGATCAACCGCGCGAGCCAGGACAAGGTGCCGATCCTCCTCGTCCCGAGCGACACCTACGCCACCGCACGACAGGTGCAAGAGCTCGAACCGCTGCTCACCAAGGACGACGACGAGAAGGTAGAGATCCTGGGGAAACTCGTGGCGGAGAACGTCGATCTGGAGGCGCTGCAAGCGCTGTAGGAATGGCTTTCAGCGAGAATGATAAGCGCCCGTGCAAGATTGCGGGCGCTTCTTTTCGTTCAGAGAGGTGATCAGTGATGAGAGGCCGGAAGCAGCCTTTCGCAAACGCTCAAAGCAGTAAAGATTCGCACCATTGCAGTGTGCTCTAAGTCTCCGATTTGTACAGGACTCATGCCAAGGATACTTCACCACGAAGAGCGCATTCTCTCTACTCGACGGTGAGACACGCTTGTACCTTTGCGCAAGTTTTTGCCGTTTAACGCCTTCTATTAACCTACTTGAAAGGACAAAGAGCCCATAATGATTTGGTGCCGGTGACCTCTTGTCCAGATGTTACTGTCTCTGCGGAAGACCAGGGTGCCCGATTGCATGGCGCAGTGATGCGTGCTAAAGTAAAAAATATCCCCGCCCTCCCGGGACGGGGCTTTTCAAAACAACTGCAACTGCTCCGGCCTCTTTGCCCTGTCTTTGTGAAACCGAATGTATTTCTTGATCACTTCCGCCGTCACTTTGTCCCCCACCGTCCGCGCAAAGTACCCGTCCTCCCAGAACTCCCCGCCCCATAACTGCTTCTTCACTCTCGGAAACTCTTTCCGTATCTCCCGCGCACTCATTGCCTTCAGTATCCTTACTCCCTTCGATATCGAGTACTTCGGCGGGAAACTTATGAAAATGTGTACGTGATCTCCTGCCACCTCCATCTCCTCAATCTCAAACCCATGGTATTCCGCTATCTCTCTAAACAACTCTTTAACCCGCTCTCTGATCTCTCCCCGCAGTACCCACTTCCGATACTTCG
>CAJVYM010000087.1 GCA_913009415.1 uncultured bacterium | reverse complement strand
TCCACTTGTTGTTGTTGTTGTTGTTTTTTTTTTAATGATCCGGCGACCACCGAGATCTACACTCTTTCCCTACACGACGCTCTTCCGATCTATCGAGGTAAAGTTGTGGCTTATCAAGATTGAGTCACTTGAGCCCCTCGTGATCAACAGCGAATTCACGCGTCAAGGAAGTGCGAAGGAGAGCCTCGATGTCGCGCTGGTATGACTACGAGTACTTCCCGCCGTCTTCCCCGCGAAAGGTCGAGGGAGGGATCAAAGCGCACTCCAAGCGCGGAGCGTTTACCAAGAATTGGTGGGCGAAGCGATGGATCGGTGTCCTCGAGGGGTTCAACATGGGGGCACGCCTCACCCGCGGTCGGGCCTACGCTCGCAGAGGCCAGGTGGTCTCTATCGACATCGCTAAAGGCACCGTCACCGCTGAGGTTCAGGGTTCCCGCGCTAAGCCCTACCATGTATCGATCAATGTGAAGACCCTGCCACAGACAAAGTGGAAGAAACTGGCCGAAATCCTCTCTCAACGCGCCAGCTTCGCTGCCAACCTTCTCGCCGGAGAGATGCCAACAGACATCGAAGACGCGTTTGCCGAGGCTGGGTTATCGCTCTTCCCGGATAAGAAGAGCGATCTTAAGACCGACTGTTCCTGCCCCGATTGGGCGAACCCCTGCAAGCACATTGCCGCGGTCTACTACCTACTGGGCGAGGAATTCGATCGCGACCCGTTCTTGATCTTTGAATTGCGGGGAATAGAACGGGAGAGACTCGTGGAACTGATCGCTGGAACCAGAGATGCGTACGCAGCAACTGAAGGCACAGAGGAGATAGAGCCAGAGCCGTTGCCAATAGCCCCAGAGTTATTCTGGAGTAGTCCCAAGAAGAGAGAAATCCCATTGGGCGAGGTACGCATCCCTCGGGTTGACGCCGCCCTGCCCAAACGCCTGGGAAAGTTTCCCTTCTGGCGCGGCGATACTAACCTTGACGATGTCCTGGAGAACATCTACCGCGCCGCCTCATCAACTGGGCTAAGGATAATTCTTGGCGAACACAACAAAGAAGACGACTAGCGGCGCCTACTCTCATGACAACTCCTTGCTTGCAGGCGAGGCTCCGGTCCCCCTTGGCGGGTCAGGTCTCTTCCCATATGCCGCTTTCTTTGAGTGCCGGGTAGAGCGATACGTACTTGCGGTAGATCGACTCGTATTCCTCAACAAACTCCCCCACAGGTTCTTCCTGGTCGCCCGATAGCCTCACGGTCTGAGCGACGGCCTCATCCACATCAGCGTACGTTCCTGCCCCCACACCGGCGAGGAGAGCCGCGCCGAATGCTGCACCGTTATCCACCGCAAGCTGTTGCAGGGGGATATCAAGTACTGCGGCGATAATCTCGCGCCAGGCAGCGCTCTTCGCGCCTCCGCCGACGATGCGAAGTGCGGACGGTGCGACTCCGAGTGCTGTCATTCGCTCCCACGCGTCCCTCAAGGCAAAGGCCACGCCCTCCAGCACCGCTCGTATCAGGTGCTCCCGGCGATGTGCGAGGCTGAGGCCGATCCACGCTCCACGGGCGGCGGGGTCCATGTGTGGAGTGCGTTCGCCAGCTAGGTAGGGAAGGAAGAATAACCCGTCTGCTCCGGGAGGGATATGTTTTGCTGGTTCTATGAACGAGTCGTAGTCGTCGAGTTCCGATCGATTAAGTCCATCGCCAAACAGGACATCTCGGGCCCAGCGCAGGCTTCCACCGGCGGAGAGGATGACCCCCATCAGGTGGTATGCCCTTGGAATCGCGTGACAGAAGGCATGCAGCGCGCCGCTTGGATCGATGCGCAGCTTGTCGGTGGGGGCGAAGATCACGCCCGATGTGCCGAGCGAGAGGAGTCCCGTCCCTTCATGGATGACCCCACATCCGATGGCGGCGGCGGCGTTATCCCCAGCACCGGCGACGATAGCTGTCTCCTCTCTAAGTCCGGTAGTCCGTGCTGCTTCTGAGCTTAGATGGCCCGTTACCTCCGGCCCTTCGTAGACATCTGGAAGCCACCCTCGCGATATCGATAGTCGCGAGAGGACCTCATCTGACCAATCGCGCTTTGCAAGATCGAGGAGGAGAGTCCCCGCAGCATCGGAGGCGTCGGTGGCAAACTCACCGCTCAACCGGTAGCGGATGTAGTCCTTTGAAAGGAGTACGTGCCTTAGTTTTGCGTAGTTATCAGGCTCGTGCTCTCTGAGCCAGAGGATCTTCGGTGCTTGAAAACCGACAAGCGCCGGGTTTCCCGTGGTATCGCGTAATCTGTCCTCGCCAACCAGGTGCATGATCTCCGCGCACTGCGCTGCGCTGCGGGCATCGTTCCACAGGATCGCCGGGCGGATGATCTTGCCGTGCGCATCGAGAAAGACAGCCCCGTGCATCTGCCCGGTCAAGCCCAGGGATACGATGCTCTCTGGCTTCACTCTCGACCTATCTAGGAGGGCGCGGATGCTGGCAACGGTTGCATTCCACCAGTCGGCTGGATCCTGCTCACTCCACCCAGGCCGCGGGATGGCGAGGCTCAATGGGGTGGATGCTGAGCCAATCACGCTACCACGGGCGTCGATCAAGATCGCCTTCACCGCAGTGGTGGAGACGTCGATTCCGACCAAGTACTGCATCTTGATTAGCGTGCCCCAAGGAGAAGCTCGATGAGCAATTGATCGAGCTCTTCGTAGGGAAGACCCTTCTTTCCCAAAGCGACCCGATCAAACGGATGGGCTTTCAATTGTCTGGCCTTTTCAGGTGAGTACTCTCCGAGGTAGACCGACATCGGGTCACCCGCCTCACGAATCTGGGCGACAAGCTCCTGGATACGAGCGTCTTCGTTGAACTGCTCCGCCTTCTCCTTGAGGATCAGGTATGTGCGGATGCACCCGCGCGCGAACGCCTTGACGTCGCTCAAATCGGCCGTTCGGTAGGCATGCGCGTCGAAGTGACGCGATCCCTCGTAGCCCACATCCTCCAGGAACTTAACGAGGAAGAATGCCTGCTTGATGGAATGGCTTCCGAAGCGAAGGTCCTGATCGTAGCGTGCTCCGTTTTGATCGTTCAAGTCAAGGTGGAACAGCTTCCCCGCGTCCCATGCCTGCGCGATGGCGTGCATGTAACTGAGGCCGGCCATGTGCTCGTGCGCCACCTCCGGATTGACTCCTACCATCTCCGAGTGTTCTAGCGTCTCGATGAAGCCCAGCATCGCTCCGGTTGTCGGCAGATAGAGGTCGGCACGCGGTTCGTTAGGCTTTGCTCCCATTGCAAACTTGAGCCCGTAACCCTGGTCGAGGCTGTACTCGCACAAGTAGTTCAGCGCGTCACGGAACCAGTTCATCGCGTCCAGCGGGTTCTTCCCGGCGTCTGTTTCCACCCCTTCACGCCCGCCCCAGAATACGTACACCTTCGCTCCTAGCTCCGCACCGAGGTCCATCCCTTGCATCGTCTTCTGCAGCGCGTAGGCACGAATCTCGGGGTTGCTGCTCGTGAACGCGCCATCGCGGAAGACGGGATCAGTGAACAGATCGGTCGTTGCCATCGGTACGACCAGTCCTGTCTCCTTAAGCGCCGCCTTGAAGTCTGCCACAATGCGATCTCTCTCGCTTCGCGTAGCGTCGATGGGGACGAGGTTGTTGTCGTGAAAATTCACCCCGTATGCACCCACGTTCGCAAGAAGGTGTACGATCTCCACCGGGGTCAATTGCTGGCGCACCGGATCGCCAAATGAATCCTTCCCCGTGTTTCCCACGGTCCATAGGCCAAATGTGAACCGGTCTTCTGGTTTGGGTTCGTACTGACTCATGTTCTCACTCCTTATTCGTAGGCGATCTGTTGTTCTGTGTGCGTCTCCGCCGATACGAGGATGGCATCGCAGATGACAGCAGCTTTGTATCCATCCTCAAAGGTAGCTCCGTATGGTTCCACACTTTCATTCATCGCAATGGCATTCAAGAAATGGTTGATTTCGTGGATGTGCGCGTGCTCCCAACCGAGGATGTGTCCGTGTGGCCACCATACGCTGTAGAAAGGGTGATCACTCTCGGTGACAAGCACTTCGCGGAAGCCGTGCAATTGCGGGTTTTGCTCCTCGCGGAAGTAGACCTGAAGCGAGTTCAGCTTTTCCAAGTTGAAGGCGATGGAGCCCTTGGAACCATTAATCTCGAAGGTCATGTGATTTTTCCTGCCCGCGCAGAAGCGCGATGCTTCGAGCGTCCCCACTGCCCCGTTTTTGAAGCGCACCACCGCCTCGAACGCATCGTCGACATCGACTTTCACTGTTCCTTTTCCGTCGGCGGAAGGCCTCTCCGGGATAAATGTCCTCGTGGTGCCGGAGATCGTCTCCACTTCGCCCACCAAGAATCGCGCGAGGTCGATGATGTGTGATCCGAGATCGCCGACGGCGCCACTGCCGGAGGTCTCCTTGCTCAGTCGCCACACGTGCGCGGGGTTGACGTCCATGACCCACTCCTGCTGGTAGCTAGCACGAAAGTGGTAGATCTCTCCCAGCTCGCCAGCATCGAGCATCTCTTTTGCTAGACGTATCGCAGGTACGAAACGATAGCTGAATCCGCACATGTGCTTCACCGATGCCTCCCTGACCGCGTCCCACATGCTCTTTGCTTCCCGTGCGTTGCGGGCAAGCGGTTTCTCACAGAGGACGTGCTTTCCAGCCTTGGCCGCAGCGATGCATGGCTCGGCATGCAGATTGTTCGGCCCGACATTGTCGAAGACGTCAACCTCCGGATCCGTGACCAGTTTTCTCCAGTCGGTCGTGTAGTGGTCGTACCCGTACCGTGCTGCCGCCTCGCGCACGCCATCCTCGTGAGAACCGCATACGCTCACCAGTTTGGGGATCGCCGCTGGCGGCCAGTAGATGTAGGGGATCTTCTTGAACGCGTTCGTGTGTGCCTTCCCCATGAACGCATAACCGAGGAGGCCGATGCCGATCTCCTTTGCGTTGCTCGCATCACCGCCCGTTGCCTTCCCTTGATTGACAAAACCTACTTCCTTAGCCATGTGTGTCCTACCTCCTTCATGCACGTCACTCTGTAGATAAGGTCGCTTCGAGCCCTTCATTGGATGCCCGAACAACGGGGTCAAACCTTGTTTCTTGCATTCATTTCTTCTGCAACGCTTTTCACGATGCGGCTCAAGGTGGAGGGGTGTAGTCCCAGGTACTTCTGAAGAGCAGTCAGCGTATAGCCATTCTTCATCACCGCTTCGTGGATCCTCTCGTCGCGCATCTGTCGATTTCCCTCAATGCCATCAAAGAGGTCTTCCAACGAGCGGCGATCTGCGAAACGCTCGCGCTTCGAGATCTCAGTATCGGTCTCTTCCCCTCTCAAGAGTGGTTTCAACTGCCCTGCGAATTCTTCGCTCCCATACAGTAGTCCTCCCTTCAGTTCATCCCAGACAGGAATGCCTCGCCCTTCCTTCACAAATTGGCGATACGCAGCACGTGCGTTCGCCAGGTTGTCGTCGAACTGTGTCAAGATCCAATTCACGGTCAGGAATGCGGGTGGTGCAGCTTCGCCCGCCGTGGCACGATAGCTGCTCCATCGATACTGCCGCGGATGGCGAACTATTTTCGCACGAACGGGGTTGAGCGCGATGTAGCGTGCAAGTTCGAGAAGATGACTGTCCTTCTCCACCAGTATCGACT
Organism: uncultured bacterium; assembly: GCA_913009415.1. GTDB lineage: Bacteria > Bipolaricaulota > Bipolaricaulia > UBA7950 > UBA9294 > M55B144. The sequence continues at coordinate 2,890 of CAJVYM010000087.1, read as the reverse complement.
TGAAGCGGCCTTGAAGGACATGGCCAACCCGTTTGTGACTGTGATTGAACCTCTGAGTGTACACGCCGTTCAGAAGCTGCATGCCTCTGGAGAGATTGGCAATTGGTGTTTCGATGAGTAAGTGGTAGTGATTACCCATCAAGCAGTGGGCGTGGCAGATCCACCCGTACCGTTCAATAACGTGAGCGAGAATCTTGAGAAATCCCTCACGATCAGCGTCGTCGAGAAAGATATCCTGTCGGGCATTTCCTCGGCTGGTTAGATGATACACTGAGCCTTCAAGCTCAACCCGGAGTGGCCGTGTCATAAGTAACAGGGTAGCAGATTTCTATGCAATAAACAAGGTCTGACCCCGATGCCACTGCGTGCGACGCTACGAAACTGCGGTTGCGTCAGGACTCACGCCCGACGTTCCCCGTCACAGAGTCCATGGAATCAGACAAACAACGCGGGAGTCAATCTGTGCCAAGTCTCCCGTCTCCTTCCTACAGCAAGCTCAGGACAAGCATCCAAGGTTGTGTCGTGGCCGTAGCCTGCTTAAGCTGAATGTGGTAGACTAGCGCGACAGAAGGAGGAAGTATGAAAGAGATCATCTTTCTAGTGGAGGAGTCGCCAGAAGGGGGATACGAAGCACGTGCATTGGGCTACTCGATATTTTCAGAGGCCGACTCGATGGACGAGCTAAGAGAAGCCGTACGTGACGCAGTGTCCTGTCACTTTGGGGACGAAGATGGACCCAAGATCGTTAGGCTCCACTTAGTCAAAGACGAGGTCATACCCGTATGAGACTTCCCCGCGATTTAGGCGGACAGGAACTTGCACACCGGTTGGAGAAGTTTGGTTATCATATTACACGGCAAACCGGAAGCCATCTGCGCCTGAGACAGAGACAAACCTGTCCACCACTTAACCATCCCGCTGCATAAGCCGCTCCGAGTTGGAACACTCAATAACATCATCAAGGAAATCGCTGATCATCTGAAGATCGATAAGGAAGAGCTACTCCGGAAACTACTGAAAGATTGACGGAACGTGTTGCTCGGGGGTCTACCATTGATTCTTACAGATGACGGGCATGCCGTTGTCGAGTGGAATGTCTACTTGACAGGGGTGTGGTTCACGGAGTCCGCAGACCCGCAAAGGTGCTGCTCGGCTCTGAAATGCCGCCCCGCCTTCTATTTCATCCAGCTATGTTTACATCTTTAGGAAAGATCTCTTTTCAGCCGGTATTTTTGCCTGGCAAGGGAGAAGCAAAACACCAAGAATAAAGACCAGGCCTCAACACCTAATACGGGATCTCTCTCTGCAACGTCCTGTCACTTGTATGGGAGCGCTTCCTGCTTCACCTGTTTGGATAGCGATTCGAACTCTGGATCCTTATGCACAAGGATAGCTCCCTCGCGCACAGCGGACGCGGCAATAAGAGCGTCGGCAAGCGAAAGGCGATGCCGCGCCTTGAATCGTCCAGCAGTCAGTAATGTCGGCTCATCTACGTCGTATAGGAATCTCGCGGGAAGCTGCTTCAGGAGAGCATAGCGCTTCTCCGCAATCGTCTCAGTGGTCTCCTGCAGGCTGATATAGTAGGTCTCCAACAGCACCAGAAACGGGATAACCGCTCGACCCGCACGGATGATCTCCTCCACCCGCTGCGCTCCGGCCTCGTCTTCGAGGAATGTGAGCACCGCCGACGTATCGAGAACGTAACGTTCGTCACTCACGCTTGCGATCATCATCGCGGGACTCCAGGAGCTTGGCGGTCAACCCCTCACCGCGTGCGGACCCTCTGAGGGCCGCGACCGGATCACGCGGGATGGGGATTACCTTTATGCTCTTCCCGTCATCGATCCATTCCAGCAGGTCTCCTCCCTTGATTTGGTATCGGGCGCGGATCTCCGCCGGGACTACTGTCTGAGCTCTCTTTGTCACAGTCGTTCTCATCACAATCACCTGTGCTAATTTTACAAGTCTGTTGTGCGTATTACAAGCTGTAAGTTGTATTTGCTTGCAAACAGAGACATCGGTCGCCAACCATTAGTGTGAAGCGCATGGTTGGCACACGAAATGGTACTCGCAAGATACCGACACTAAACGTGATGATGTGGAGGAGCCCATCCACACAATCGAGGCCTAAGCTGAAGGCTACGGCGTAGTGTCACTTGAAACGGTATCTCTCGTGTTCGTTGATCACTGCAAGCCCACCACACTCAATCCAGATTTGGGATAAAGCACAGTCTGTCTTGGCACGCTGATAGAAGTAGTCAGATTCTACCGGTGGATTGCAGGATCTTAGACTCATCTCTGGGAAGGATCTCTTTTCAGTCGGTATTTGCCTGGCAAGGCAGAAGCGAAATACCAAGAATAACGACCAGGCTCCGGGCGCCTTGCTCTGGACTGCCGCCCTCGTCATCTTCTTCATCCAATTATGTTTACATCCTTGGGAAAGATCTCTTCTCAGCCGGTAGTTGTCTGGCAAGGGAGGAGCAAAACACCAACAACAAGGACCAGGCCCCAACGCCGACACCAACGCCGGATCCAAACACCTCAAGCTGGCGGTTCGCAAGAAAGCGTTTGGCTGATGTATGGATAAGCGCACGCCAGTTGCAAAAAAAAGTCACTCCCGCGCCAACCAAGCATACTTCCACATGCGTGCTTGCCGGCCTATTCCGGCAAGCCCTATTTCCTGCGCTGCACGGTGCAATGCCGCAACCGAATCATTCCGGAAAGCAGCTGAAGCTACATTCGTTTCCCTCACCAATATGCGAATTCCTTGTTTCGGGATATTACTTTATGTTAAGATGATGGGGCGTACATGTACCGCTACGGCGTGGAGGCAAGGTGGATGCAACTCACGACAGCAGCCTCAGGCTAACGTGTTGTATCGCGGGCTGAC
>CAJVYM010000086.1 GCA_913009415.1 uncultured bacterium | reverse complement strand
AATTCGCCTCCGGTGGCTGCTCTGGTCTGATTTAAGCACGAAATCGATGCCAACACAGTTTTCCGCAACTGTCTACAGGGAGGGTGTGCCTTGACGGCCCTCCACGAGCTGGTCTGTTGCCCGTCAATCGGATTCTCTAGGCGTTATGGGTCGCATCTTAGCGGGCGGTAGCTTGTCCACCACATTATGCTCACCAAATTGATCACCAGCACATGGTCTGATGAAGAATCGCTGGTGAATCGCTCAGATTAGGTAATAGGCTGTTTGGTTGCTGCCTCATCGTTCTTCCTCTATAGCCTATGACCGCTTATCATCTTTAGCGGATGTTCCCTTGCGTTGAGATTGAATCACGCAGGCGCAAACCCCCATCTGTTGCCAGTTTTACGCCGAGCTGACAGCTTTCTCTTAGTGGGTACGCTTGCCTTTATCTCACTAGCGAACACTTCAAACAAGATCGCTTTCGTGGCTTGAAGTATCGATGTTTACAGTGACCACATAGTACAACTCGTTGAGACAAAAACCAAGGAATATTTGTTGATCTTTAGTGAGCACAATACAGCTCTAGAAACACGCAAATCCTGATTAGAAACGGCTTTCTTGATTTTGGGCAAGGGAACATCCGCTTTAGCGTGAGACTCAATCTGCGTTTCTCCCTAGTTTGTTATGCTTGCGCAATTGCTACGCTTGCACGGGACAGATGCGTTTTGTATCCTAACGTACGTGTGATACTTAGTCAGTGACACGAAGTCATTGGATAACTGTACGCAGAATGCGATGAAAGGGGTACAAGTGCAGCATAGGGAAGGAGTACTGGGGACTAATCATGGTTTCGTTGTGTTCACTGTCGCCGTGGTCATTCTTCTTATTTCCCTCTCGCTTCCTGCGATTGCGACTACTTCCTCTGTTGGTTCTAATGATTGGCTTACCCCGCAGGATAAGGAGTGGATCTCCGCTCATCCGGTGATCACCGTTGCGCCTGATCCCGCATTTCCGCCGATTGAGTACTTCGACGAGAGCGGCAAGTACGTTGGGCTCGCCGCTGACTACCTGGCCCTCATCGCTCGAGAGACCGGGATTCGCTTTGAGGTTGTGCACAATGCGAGCTGGGATGAGTCGCTGCGGAAGGTGGAACAACATAAAGTGGACGCCCTCCCGGCGGCAGCACAGACGCCAGAACGCGCCCAGTATCTCCTGTTTTCCGACCCGCTGCTCATTCTGCCCGGGGTGATCATCACCAGGCAACAGGTGAGCGGGCAACTAACGCTTGCCGACTTGGCGAAGATGCGCGTGGCGGTGGTGCAGGGCTACCTGTGGCAGGAGTTGATCTCCCGTGATCACCCGGAGATTACCCTTGACCTGGTCCCCGACACGATAGCTGGTCTGCACAAGGTCTCTCTCGGGATGGCGGATGCCATGGTGGCGACACTCCCGGTGGCGATCCACTACATTAAGCAGGAAGGGATAACTAACCTGCGTGTCGCCGGCAAAACGGGATACTCCACGCGATTGTCATTTGCCTCGCGCAACGACTGGCCGCAGCTTAACGCGATCGTCCAGAAGGCACTTACGCATATTCCAGAAAGCGACAAAGACGCGATTCAAGGCAAGTGGATCAAACTCGAGAATGGACAACACATGAGCCCACGCACGCTGTGGCTCATTGTGGGGATTACGTCGCTTCTGATCGTCGCCGGATCAGGGGTCATCCTGTGGAACGTGGTGCTGAGGCGGCATATCGCTCGTCGGACAGAGACGCTGCGGGCAAGCGAGAACCGGTATCGCAGCCTGTTCGAAGAATTGAGCGACGCTCTGTTCCTGGAGACGCTGGACGGGAGGATCCTTGACGTGAACGATAGCGCCTGCAAGCTGCTCGGGTATACGCGGGATGAACTGCTGGCGCTCTCCGTCTCTGATCTCTTGCCCGAGAACGCCCCTGTCTACGGTCCGCGCGAGGCCGCCGATGAGGCGCTGGTTGATGCTACTCTAGTGACGGTGAATAGGCGCAAGGACGGGACGCTGGTTCCCGTGGAGATTCGGGGGGCCGCAATAGAGATGGACGGTGAGAGACAGCTTCTCATCAGCCTGCGCGACATCAGCGAAAGGGTGCGTCACGAAAAGGTGCAAGAGGTGCTGCATCACATCTCGGAGGCGGCAAACACAACAGAGAGCCTGAGCAATTTTTTCCCAGAGATTCGGCTGATCCTGGGCACCGTCCTCGATACCACCAACTTCCGCATCGCAATGTACAACAAAGCGGAGGACAAAATCACAATGCCGTACATGGTGGACGAGTACGACACTTACCACTCATTTATAGGGGGAAAGACGCTCACCGCCTACGTGGTCAAAAAAGACAAGCCGCTGTTCCTTGCTATAGGTGAGAAGAAGAAGTGGATCAACTCTCACGGACTGAGGCCGGTCGGACGACTATCTAAGATTTGGCTCGGCGTACCTATGCACGCAGAGGGTGATGTAATCGGGGCAGTAGTTGTGCAGAGTTATGAGAATGGATCGCTGTACAGTGAGGCCGACGTGAGTCTCCTGGAGCTTGTCTCCGACCAGATCGGCGCGGCAATTACGCGAAGACAAGCGGAGGACGCACTGCGGGAGAGCGAGGAGCAATTCCGAACGGTATTCGATGCGACCACTGATGCCGTATTGATCTTCAGCCTCGAAGGAGAGATAACATACGCCAATACCGCGGCATGTGAAATGTACGGCTACAAGCGTGAGGAATTGATTGGTCTATCGGCAGCAAAGCTAATTCATTCGGACTATTTCCATGGGTTTACCAATTTTAGGCAGAACATCAAAGAGAAGAAACGTTTCGTCGCTCGTTCGGTGAACATCAAGAAGAACGGCGAGGCGTTCGATGTCGAGGTTCATGGGGCAGGGTTCATTCACAAGGGAGTGCCGTATCTCGTATCGATCACACTCGACATCTCCGAACGGCTGGCAGCGGAGCGGGCGCTCGAAGAGACCAAACGCAAGGTTGAGCAACTGCACGATGTCGCCCAAGTACTCGAGAGAGGCGACAGAGAGGATGATGTATACCGCGTCACCGTTGAGGCCGCCGAGAAGATTCTATCGTTTTCCATGTGTACGCTGGACATTGTGCAGGGCAATAAGCTTATAACCAAGGGGTTATCATCCGGTCTTCCTTTGGAGGCGACGCAGGAGACCACGCTTGAAGATGGTGGTTTGGCCGCAGCGACCTACAAGGCGGGTAAGACGACGGTCTTTGGCTCGTTTACTGAGGTTCCCGAGGCTCGCCCCACGAGAGAGGACTTCAGATCCGGAATCAGCGCCCCAATCGGCGACATCGGCGTGTTTCAGGTGGTGTCGACACAAGAAAAGGCGTTCAGCCAACAGGACGTACATCTGCTGGAACTCCTCCTCGGCCATACGACGCAGGCGATCGAGCGGATCAGGTTGCAGAAGCTGCTGCGCGACCAGGCGATGCGCGACCCGCTGACCAACGTCTACAATCGTCGCTACTTCAACCAGGTGATTGAACAAGAGATCGGTCGGTCCAAGCGCTACGATCACCCGATCGGGTTCCTGATGATCGATGTCGACCGCTTCAAGCACATCAACGACACCTACGGGCATCAAACGGGAGATAGGGTTCTGCAAGCGGTCGCCGAACTTCTCGTGGAGCAGGTGCGCGAAACCGACCTCGTCGTTCGCTACGGCGGGGATGAGTTTCTGGTTGTTCTCATCGAGACGAACGGAGAGACGGAATCAGTCACGGAACGCATCCGGATGGCGGTGGGGCAGCGAAATCAGACGAACGAGTTGGTGCCGTTCCCCGTCACGCTCTCCATCGGAAGCGCGCACTGGACTCCCAAGCTGAACCAGACGGCGGAGGAGATCCTCGCAAAAGCCGATCGAAACATGTACGCTGCAAAGCGCAGGAACAACGGAGATAACAACTTTAACTAGCACCACAAGCCCCCCCCCGCGCGCGCGAAAAGCCTACCTTAGATACTTGCAGTCGTTGCACGGCCACGTTCCCATCATAGATGTCACTGGCCAGGTTGGTATCCCCGGGGGTGGCCCATCGTCGGCTGCGCAGCGTGATGCAAGACATGATCTACCTGGCGAGTAGATCAAAGGACAAGTGACTGAGCTGAGCCCTCACTCAGTACACCTTCACACCATCACGGATTCAGGTAGCACTCTGCGTGGAGAGCCACGAAAGCACCAATCAACGATGTGGCACCCAACTCATTGAGGTTCTTTGTCGTTTTGAACGGTTGATTGAGATACGGTAAGTAACAGAGAACCTTTCGATGTGGAGATGAATAGAGCGGGAAAGGCAGTCCTTGGCTTGCTTGAGCGGGCGAGAGGACGGTATTTTCAGCTTTTGCGGTCAAGAACGGTTACCAACTGTAAACAGCAAAGAGTCCTCACCGACAACTGCTAATGGGACTATGCTAACTTTTGTTTCCGCAGCTTGGCCCAGGTGTCGCGCATGGTGACGGTGCGATTGAAGACGGGCCTCTCGGGTGCTGAATCCGGATCTACGCAGAAGTAGCCCTTGCGCTCAAACTGGAAGCGCTCGCCCGGCGTGATGTTTCCGAGGTCCGGTTCGATCTTGCACCCAGTGAGGACCACGAGCGAGTCCGGATTGATGCCATTCAGCCAGTCCTCTCCCTCTTCCACATCGAGTGGGTTCTCCTTACTAAACAGGTGGTCGTAGAGGCGTACCTCGGCATCGATCGCGTGTTGCACCGACACCCAGTGCAGGGTCGCCCTCACCCTGCGGCCATCGGGCGCGTCCCCACCACGGGTGGCCGGATCGTAGGTGCAGCGAAGCTCGATGATGTTTCCTGACTCGTCCTTGATTACGTCGGTACAGGTGATGAAGTAGGCGTAGCGCAGGCGTACCTCGCGTCCGGGGGCGAGTCGATAGAACCTCTTCGGTGGCTCCTCCATGAAGTCCTCCCTCTCGATGTACAGTTCGCGGGAAAACGGAACCTGGCGCGTCCCGGCCGATTCATCCTCGGGGTTGTTGATCGCCGTCAGCTCCTCCACCTGTCCCTCGGGGTAGTTGGTGATCACCACCTTTAGCGGATCGAGCACGGCCATCCTTCGCTGTGCGCGCTTGTTCAGGTCCTGACGCAGGCAGTACTCGAGGAAGGCGACATCGACGAATCCATCGGACTTGGTCACACCGATTCCGTGTATGAACTCGCGGATCGCCTCAGGGGGGAACCCGCGTCGGCGCAGCCCGCGCAGCGTGGGCATGCGGGGATCGTCCCATCCGCTGACGTGCCCCTCTTCGACGAGCTGGCGCAGCTTGCGCTTGCTCATCACCGTATGTGTCAGGTTGAGACGACCGTACTCGATCTGACGTGGGCGATTGACAATCGGGAGCTGATCGAGGAACCAGTTGTACAGCGGTCGGTGGTTCTCAAATTCCAGGCTGCACGTTGAGTGCGTGATCCCCTCGATGGCGTCGGACTGACCGTGCGTCCAGTCGTAGGTGGGGTAGATGCACCATGCGTCGCCCTGGCGGTGGTGTGTGACGCGGATGATGCGATACATCACCGGATCGCGCATGTTCAGGTTGGGGTGCGCCATATCGATCTTGGCGCGCAGGGTCTTCGATCCGTCCGAGAATTCTCCAGCGCGCATCCGCCGGAACAGGTCGAGGTTCTCCTCAACGCTGCGATTGCGATACGGACTGTTCTTTCCCGGCGGTGTGATCGTCCTGTCGTTCTCGTGGATTGCCCGCCCACGGTGCTTGCTGATCTCCTCCGCGGACAGGTCGCACACGTACGCCTTCCCCGCCTTGATCAGGTACTCCGCCCATTCGTAGAGCTGCTCGAAGTAGTCGGAGGCAAAGAACAGGCGATCGTCCCAGTCGACACCGAGCCAGTGCATGTCCTCGATGATCCCGTCGACGAACTGCTGCTCCTCGGCGGCGGGGTTGGTATCATCGAAGCGCAGGTTGAACTTGCCGTTGAAGTCTTTAGCTATCCCGTATGCCAGCAGGAACCCCTTGGCGTGGCCGATGTGGATGTAGCCGTTCGGCTCCGGCGGCCAGCGCGTGTGCACCCGGCCGTCGTTCTTTCCCTCGGCGACGTCCTGGGCTACGATCTGGCGTATGAAATCTACGTGCGTCTCTTCCGGCTTGTTCATCTCGCTATCCTTGGCATCGTTTGTCATATCGTCCTCACTTTCAGGCTTGCCTTAAGATACCTAAACCGCGGCCAGCGTGCCAGTGTGCAGGGCAGGCGCGATCGTTTTGATAGCTGTGATCTTCGTTACAGACCAAACAGCGTAAGGAGGGTACACTATCCCGAGAAGCAGACTATCGCTTGAGTTGAACTAAACTGGGGAGTGACCGACATTGTCTAAGATAACGGTTCGTCGTTTTGCGCTGGCGTTGGTGTTCTTGTACTTAGCGTTTCTTGGGGTGTTGGGCGCTGCTCAAACTCCTTCGGACTCAAATCTGGTGGTGGTACGCACGATCTCTACGGCGTGCGCCCTTCCTGAGAGTGTGTTTCTGGTAACGCTGCATGTCGAAGTGGGTCGCGATATGCAGGGCGTGGGGATCGAAGAGAAGCTTCCTTACGGGTGGAAGATCCATCCATTGGATAATGACGGAGCTGCGTTCAAGCGTTCTCAGGCGCAGTGGACATTTGGCGATAAGATCAGGGCGGGATCAAAGATCGACATTTGCTACGAAATTACCGTCCCTCCAGCCGAGAAGCTGTACGCCGACACACTTCCGGAATGTTTCTCAATAACAGGCACATTCCAGAGCAAGGTTCCCTCATTGGAGACGGCTGTAACCGGCGACTCGGATGTAGAGGTGGTCTCCTCCCTGCCCGTTATGAGCGTGATTGCACACCTGGTTCCAGCAACTAAGGAGCACCCAGTTGACACGGTGGACCTTCGCCTCGGTCAGAAGATCACGCGCGAACAGCTCATGCGAGCAATAGAGCTGTGGAAGACGGATAGCGCGATCCCGAATACCGGTGGAGAGACGATCGATCTTCCAACAATAGAGAAGATCATCTCCTACTACGAAACGTGCACCCCGGTGGATGAGAAGCTACCGTTGGACAACGATTTAGAATTGCAGGCTGTACGGACGATTACGACATTTCTTCCCAGCGACACGGTTTTGCTCCCCAATGGCTGTCTCGATCCGGGCGTCAATGCCCGCAAGTTACTCGTTACGGTGGAGGTGACCGCCAAGCATGACGCTTACGGTGCGGGCCTGAGGGAATGGTTCCCCGCTGGATGGCACGTCACGCCATTGAAGAACGACGGATTTGTATATCGCCCCTCGCACTCAGAATGGGTCTACCCTAAGCGGCTGGCAGCAGGGGAGAAGAAGACAATCGTCTACCAGGTTGAGGTCGCTCCCACGCCGCCTGAGGGGATGGACTGTCAAGGATGTTGCGGACTGGATGCAAAGATCGTCGGGACGATCTCCGCGGCGCTTGGCTGCGGTGAGCACGCCGTCACCGGGGAGGACACAGTTCACATCTGGCAATGCCTGCCCGTGATCCTTGCCATATCGCGTTGGGATATATCCGATGATTCCTTGGATGTTACGCTCTCCAATGACATATCATTTCCGCAGGTACAACGCGCCGTCGCCTTCTGGCAGCAGAGCGCGGCCGTGCCCTACACGTGTGGCTACACCGTGGGCTACGAGACGCTGAAGACGATCGTTGCGCATTGGCTTACCGGAACACCCGTAACGGAGGCTCTGCCGAGCGGCGCGTCAGCGGCGACACCCACGAAAGCGGCTCCCGGGTCGTACAAGTGGTTCTGCCAGATGAAAGGCGAGCAGCCAAGCGAGGATCAAGCAAAGGTTGTAACCAGTCCTGTCACTGTGCATGCTCAAGTGAATCGGCAGCTTACATGCCTCGCGCCTGACGCTACACTGACTGCGAGCGTGTCCGGCGGCGTGCCTCCATACACGTACGTGTGGAAGGACTCAGAAGGAAAGAAGATCGGCTCGGACAGAGTGATAACCGTTGATAAACCCGGTACGTACATTGTGACGGTCAGCTCGGCGGGATGCTGCGCGGGAAGCGGTACAGTGACCGTTACACAGGATATCGTGCCACCGACAGTCAGCGCAGGACCCGATCAGCTACTCACGTGCGCTGTGACATCCGTCACACTCGATGGCTCAGCAAGCGGAGGAACACCGCCGTACACGTACATGTGGACGAACGCTGCGGGCAAAGTTGTCGGGAAGACGGAGGACGTAACTGTCGATCAGCCTGGCACCTACACGCTGACGGTAACCGGAGCGAACGGCTGCTCCGCAAGCGACAGTGTGGTTGTAACCCAGGATATCGTGCCCCCGACGGTCAGTGCGGGGCCCGATCAGCTACTCACGTGCGCTGTGACATCCGTTACACTCGATGGATCGGCGAGTGGAGGGACACCGCCGTACACGTATTCATGGGTCGATGAGGCTGAAAATGTTGTTGGAACGACGAAAGACATAGGCTCTATTCATGTTAGCTGTTGATGGTGTACGATTACCAATAGATAATGGGCATCGCTGGCCAAATCAAAATCCCACCGCGGCTATCCCTCAAGCATGGTTCCTAACTGCGGTAGGATGTTCTTG
>CAJVYM010000085.1 GCA_913009415.1 uncultured bacterium | reverse complement strand
TGCGGGAAATGCCGAACACACGCGCAACGACTTCTGGGCTCTCCCCCGCTTGGACGCTGGCTACCCCCCGTTTCCTCAATTCAGTCAATTCCTTGTGAGTCAGCTTGCGTGCATCTCGTTTCATAATGAAACATTGTACCATACTGACATCACAATGTCAAGCCTATTTCGCACGGTTTAATAATGAGCTGGCAGTTGGTGAGATCGGCGGTTGAGTTCGCGAGATCGATCCCGTTTAGGATATTTCCCGAGACCTCACAGGTGTCCATTACCACGGTCGAGATGTCGGCATCGACCCCCTGTTCCTGATTGCCCTTAACCTGGCACTTTAGGAAATCACCGGAGCTGTTCTGCAGGCTCACCCCGTCTTTGGGGTGTCCGGAGATGAGGGTCGTCGTGGCGGTGACGCTCGAGTTCTGCTGTGCGTCGATCCCGTTGATCCTGTTGTTTGTAATCTTCGAATCCGTGATATCGGCGATCGCGTGCACCAACAGGATACCGTTGTTCGTGTTTCCATCGACCGTCGAGCCTATCAGTGAGAGCTTCGATTGCACCTCCTTGATCCCCTCCATCTTATTTGCCATGATCTTAGAGGAGGTTACATGCACCGAGCTGTTCTCCATCAGGATCCCGTGCTCGACCTGCGCCTCGATCGTCGTGCCATCGATCTTCGCCTCGGAGGAGACAGTGTGCACGCCGCTCTTCTTGTTTGCGTGGACCGTGCTGTTGCTCATCTCCAGGTAGCTATCCTCGATCAGTACTCCATCCACGGTGTTACCAGAGAAGATAGCGCCGTTCTTCGCGTACAGGGACGAACTCTTGGTCGCGTGCGCTCCGTTCGCGCCATTATTCGAGAGGGTACTGGCATCGATCGTTTCTGTCGCGCCTTCCAGCAGGAGGCCATCGATCGTGTTCTGGGAGATGAGGGAGCCATTCACGATGTTTACTTGGGCCTTGTCCGTTGCGTAAACCCCGTTGACTCCGTTCTTCTGCACCTGCGAGGAATCGATCGTCGCAGTGGAGTCTGCCACGGAGACGCCCTGTGCGGTGTTGCTTTCGACAGAGCTGTTTTCCACCGTGCTCTTGCCGTTGTTGACGACGCTGATCCCGTGGCGCTTGTTGGAGACCACTTGCGAACTGGTGATGGTGGCCTCCGCTGCGTCAACCACGATTCCGTTGATCTCGTTTGCCGAGATAGTGGATCCACCATCAACGGTCAGCTTACCGCCGTTTACAACGTGGATCCCGTTCTCGGTGTTGGCGGTGACGGTTGATCCAGTCACCGTCCCGGTCGCCGCGTCGATCACCAATCCGTCCGTACCGTTTCCCGTGACCGAGGTCTCCTTGGTGAGGGAGACACTGGCACCGTCGGTCACGTAGATTCCACGCGCACCCTGCCCAGAGATGGTGCTCGCAGCAAAGGTGACCGTGCTCCCCGTTTCGATGAGGACGCCATCGTTCTTATTGTCTGCTACTTTCGAGTTTGTTATCGTGCCGGTCGACTCTTTGTAGATCACGCCCGCCTCGGGATTACCCGATATCGTCGCATTGTCCAGATGGAGCGTGGCGGATTCCGCGAGGATCCCGTGGGCGCGGTTATTACTCACCGTACCTTGCACCGTGAGCGTGGCTCCATGGACGTAGATCCCACCATCTTTGTTTATACTGATCATTGTTGGCTTCGTCGTGTCGTTGAAGGTCACGACCGCCTTGTTGCTCACGTCGAGCCCGTAGCCGAGGTTCTTCTCGATCGTCGCGCTGTTGATCTCCAGTGTTGCCGCCTGAACGGAGACCCCTCCCTGGCGGTTGCCGGTAATTGTGCTCTTCTGAATGATCGCCTGCACTCTGCTCGGATCGGTTGGATCACCGATCAGTTCCATCCCCCACGTGCCGTTCAGTTGAACGGTGCTTTCATCGAGGATGAACCCGGTATCCTGTAGGCCAGCGGTCCTGTTCTTCTCGATTGTACACTTATCAAACGTGATCTTGCTGCTGTTAGTGGAGAATACGCCGACCGATCCGCTCTGAATGATGATGTTCTCAAATGTAATTTGGCTACAATTGGTGAGACTGACTGTCAGTTTGTCTCTCCTGCTTCCGTTGATCGTCACCTGCCGCGTGCGCGAGGAGGTGGTGGTGATCGTTATTCTTCGATCATTGCGAAACGCGATGTTCTCGCGCGCGTAGTTAGGACGATCTTGTCACCGCTGCGCGCGGCATTGATCGCTCGCTGGAGGGTGTTGTAATCCCCCGGTACCTGTATTGTCTTTGCCGCCCCGGCGAGTCCTAGCCCAATAACAACGATCAGCCCGACAAACAGCATTGCGACTGCGATGCGCAGCCTACTTCCAGCACTCATTCCATCTGCCCCCTTTTAGTATCCTGCTTTACTATTTATACAGTCAGCGTCTGCTTTAGTTTCATGCTCATGGGGAGCAATGCGGTTGACAAGAGGGCCTTTTTCTGCTAAGGTGGGTCTATCTCAAGAATATGGAGGTGGTCGTCATGCAGACGATCAGTCAGATTGTACGAGCCGAATTTACCCGCATCACCGTTACGCGCCACTTCCATGCCCATCACGGTCCTCATCAGGACCATCTAGCTTAACCCACTTTTTTTGAGAACCCTTGTTTCAATCTTTTCTTGTGCTTTGGTCTTCTTCGACTGTGGCATAGGCTAAAATTACCTTAGGAGGTTAGTATGAATTTCAGGAATGTGTTGTTGTTTGTGATTACGTGTGGATTAGTGATGGGCATCGCTGTTGTTTCGTTTGGCGCACAGAAGCCGATGTACACCGATGGGATCGATGCGGCATTTCCACCGTTTTCCTACATCGATAAAAACGGTGACCCGACCGGGTTCGATGTCGAGGTTATCAAGTGGATCGGACGCGAGATGGGGTTTGATGTGAAGATCGTACCGGTCGATTGGGATGCGATCATTCCAACGCTCAAGGTAGGGAACATCGATCTGATCGCTTCTGGAATGACGATCAACCCCAAGCGTGAAAAGCAGGTTGATTTCACCACTCCCTATTGGAAGATCAACCTGGCGGTGGTGGTGCGCGAGGTAGCGGGAGAGGACGGGGCCCAAGTCCCTCAGTACAACGTTTTCTCCGCAGTGGCCCCAGGGCGGACGATCGGGGTACAGCGTGGGACCACGGCCCAAACATGGCTGCAGGAGAACCTTATCGATAAGGGAGTGGATATCAAGCTCAAGCTGTACGACAACTTCCTGCTCGCGATCGAGGACCTGCTGATCGGGCGCATAGATTGCGCCGTGATCGATGGACCGACTGCGCAGAGTGCCGTCGCTGATCGCAAGGCCACCATTGTTGGTACGATCAACACCGGCGAGATCTACGGATACGCGGTCCGCAAGGGAGACACAAAGCTTCTTAACCTTCTAAACGAGGGACTGAAGCGATTGCAGGCGAGCCCAGAATGGGAGAAGCTCGTGAACAAGTGGTTGATCGGAGGCTGATCCTCCTTTTTTCTAAAGGGGGAGGGATGTTCTCCTCCCCCTGATCCTCCAACGAACGTCATACAGTCATGCAACTTATCAGAGAATCTCTTCCCCTCCTTCTTCGCGGAGCGCAGACCACGATGATACTAGTGAGCGTGTGCCTTGGCTTGGGGCTGGTGCTGGGCGTCCCGCTCGCGCTTGCTTACCTCTACGGACCACGCTGGTCACGCCCGTTCCTTGTCGTCTACGATCGAATCTTTCGCGGGTTTCCCGCGCTTGTCCTTCTGTTCCTCTTCTACTTTGGAATTGGGAGCTTCCCCGGGGTACACCTTTCCCCGCTTATGACCGTCTTTCTCGCACTCGGCTTGCGGAGCGCGGCCTATCAGTCGCAGATCTACCGCGGGAGCCTGCTCACGGTGACAAAGGGGCAAACGGACGCCGCACGATCACTTGGTATGAGCACGCGACAGACAATATGGTCGATCATCATCCCCCAAGCGGCCTACTTTTCCCTTCCCGGCCTTTCCAATGAGTATTCCATACTGCTTAAGGATACCGCGCTGGCGTTCGCTGTCGGCGTTATGGAACTGCTTACCGAAGGCAAATTCATCGCCCTGCGCACCCAAGCAATCCTTCCCATTTACCTCACCGTCGGTGCGATCTACCTTGTGCTCACCTATGGAGGTGTGCTCGTATTCTGGGCGATGGAGCGCGCCATCCGCATCCCCGGATTGAGCGGTCAGAGCAGAGGGAGAATGGAATGAGCCTGATACTGGAGTTCTACCCACATCTTCTCGCCGGCTTGGCGGTCACCCTGGAGTTGATAGTCTGCGCAGTTCCGCTGGGACTCTTGATAGGGATCGTTATAGCCGTATCCCGCGCTTACGGCGGGTCGCTCCTCTCCCCGCTTGCCTACATCTACCAACTCGTCTTTCGCGGAACGCCGCTGCTGCTGCAACTGTTCATCATCTACTATGGCCTCCCGCGGCTTGGGATCGTGTTTAACCCGCTCACCGCAGCGATCATCGGGTTTGGGCTGTGCAGTGGCGCTTACCACTCGGAGTACCTGCGCGGGGCGCTCATGTCGATACCCTTGGGGCAGATGGAAGCAGCACGCGCGCTTGGAATGGGAAAGATTCAGACGATCAGCTCGATCATGCTCCCCCAGATGATCCGCCGCGCCATTCCCGGATGCTCCAACGAGATCACCTACCTCATCAAGT
The DNA here is from genome assembly GCA_913009415.1 of uncultured bacterium. GTDB lineage: Bacteria > Bipolaricaulota > Bipolaricaulia > UBA7950 > UBA9294 > M55B144. The sequence goes on along the minus strand of CAJVYM010000085.1, from coordinate 3,962 downwards.
ACTCGTCGCTTGCCTACCTGGTGACGGTGATCGACCTGACCGGCCAAGGCCGATTAATCGCCTACGCCACCTTCCGCTTCTTCGACGCTTTCCTCATCGTCGGGTTGATCTACCTGGGTTTGGTAACGATCGCCAACCATCTTCTGCAATCCCTGGAACGCAGAGTGCGCATTCCAAGCTGACGTGCAGTCCTGCTCTTTGATCGAATCCTCTACAAGCATGGGTCTTCTCTCAGATGATCAAGTTCTGTTATGAAAGCCTGAAGGCCTGTGTCACTTGCTTGCGAAGTAATTCTCTGACTTCTTCCGAGACGAATGCGGCGCTGGCGCTGTTCAGCAGGATGTCCTTCACCTGATCGCGCGACAGGGAGAAGGCTTCGATCATCTGTTCTAATTCGTGGGTGACGTCGATCTGCGACATGAGCCGGTTGTCGGTGTTGATCGTCACCGGGATCCCTTCGTCGAGGTAGCGCTTGAACGGATGCTCGCTGTAGGAATTCATCACCCCGGAGATCTGCAGGTTGCTCGTCGGACAAACCTCAAGCGTTATTCCTCTTTCGCGAACGATCTTCTCGGTCTCCGGATCCTGGTACAGGTAGACTCCATGACCGATTCGCTCCGCCCCAAGATCGATCGCCTCGCGGATGTGCGCTGGGCAGCAGCCCTCACCGGCGTGGATCGTCACGTGCAGGCCCGATCTCCTGGCGATCTCGATTGCCTCATGATGGAGTGCCGGCGGGAATCCGTTCTCCGGTCCGGCGAGGTCGAACCCAACGACTCCCGCGTCGCGATACTCCGCTCCAAGCTGGGCCGTCTCGATCGATCGCTCAGGCGGCTCATGCTTCAGTCCGCAGACGATTAAGCTGGTGCGGAAAGGATAAGTCTCCTCTGCCCGTCGCATCCCGGTGAGGACCGACTCGATCACCTGATTCGGGAACAAGCCCTGCTTGACGTGAAGCAGCGGAGCGAAGCGGATCTCCATGTAGATGACGTCCTCCCGTGCCGCATCCTCACACAGCTCGTACGCCGCTCGCTCCAACGTCTCCTCGCTCTGTAGCACGGCCCCGGTGATCTTGAACGCCTGCAGGTACTCCTCCAGCGTGCATCGTTGCGGAGGAGTGAGCGCCTTATGTAGGTCGAAGTCTGGCGGGAAGCGACGATCAGGCGGGAGAAATTGAGCAAGCTCGATGACAGTCTCCGGGCGCATCGAACCATCGAGGTGAACATGTAGATCGAACTTCGGCAAACCCTGAACCCAACTGTTCACATCGCCCTCCTTTTCTTCAGCTCGGCAATTTCCATCGTACCTCTCCGCTCTCGAGGCCTTAGATTAGCGTTCTGGTGTCCTTATTCTACCACGAAGGACACGAAGGGATCAAAGGACAAAGCGTTTGATTCCATCCTTCAGCTTCACGCCAGTGAAGTTTGACCAAGGAACCTATCTCAAGCTGTGCAAGGCACTGCTTGTACGTCGACTCCAACAATCCTGGCCTTAGTTCTCGGTGCACCTCAAGAGCGCAACCAAGTACACGTTTTGACAGCTCATCGAATTCCACTCTTCGTGTCCTTCGTGCTCTTCGTGGTAAATTCTCCTTCATTTCACCACGAAGGATACGAGGATCACGAAGGGATCAAAGGACAAAACGCTTAATTCCATCCTTGAGCTTCTTGACATTGAAGTTAATCAGAAGTCCGATCTTAATCCCTGCCAGTCGCATGTAGGTCAGCAATTGCGCTTCGTGGATTGCCTTGAGCAGCTCAACGTTTTTCAACTCGATGATCAGCTTGTCTTCTACCAGGACATCCACACGGTAGCCGCAGTCAAGACGTACGTCTTTGTACTTTACAGGCAGTGGGTGTTGAAGCTCAAAACTAATCCTATTTAGCTTCAGCTCATGCGCAAGGCACTGCTCATACGTTGACTCCAACAACCCTGGCCCCAGTTCTCGGTGCACCTCAAGAGCGCAACCAATTACACGGTTTGACAAGTCATCGAATTCCATTCTTCGTGGCCTTCGTGCTCTTCGTGGTGAATCCTTCTCTAGCCAACTGATTACTCTTTACCCATCACGTATTACTGCCCGTCATCTTCGCCTTGGCTGAGGAGACCTTCTTCTTGATCCCATCACTGACGCCCTTTCGTTCGTCGATCCTGATCGAGATCGAGATACGGTTTGCTCGCTCTAGCATCCGCTCGCGGCAGGCCTTGATCACGGCCATCACCTCATCCCAATCGCCCTCTATGTTCGTGCCCATGGCGTGATGCTCGCAGCTTAGGCCGCTTGCCTCGATGATTCTGAACACCTCGGCTACGTAGGCACTCACCGACTCACCGGCATCGGTAGGGTAGATCGTGAAATCTACGATCATCGCACTTGCCTAGTAGGACAGGTCCCAATCGGCTTGGTCGCCCGCTCCCACAATCTTGATTGTGCGTGCCTTCGGGTCGAGGGTGACGAATGCCCACGACGGTTTGCTGTTGTGTTCGTCGGTCAGTTTGTCGAACTCGACGTAGTGGATCCCGTTTATCACTGTGTGGGCGTTAGTATGATCGTGCCCCTCGAAGACAGCGATCACGACGCCTGAGTCCTCCATCACCTTCTGCACTTTCTTGTTGTGCAGCACCTCCGGACCACCACCGGACAACAGGTCATGGTCGATTTCGAGGCGCTGATGCACGCAGACGATCGTCGGTTTCTTCGTTGCGGCGAGGTCGGCCTTCAGCCAATCGATCTCCGGCTGTGGAATGTTCCCCTGGACGACCCAACCGACATGGCTCAGGTCTTGACCCTTCTTGTTATATTGCGCATCGAGGATGACAAAATGGTATGCACCGGCATCGAAGCTCTCGTAGGTTTTCGTGGCAGCGGTGTGGGCGAGGAATTCTTCCTTGGAAAGGTCGTACACGTCGTGGTTTCCCAACACGTAGTATCGTGGCGCATTGAGCTTGGCGTAGAGTGCTTCCGCTTTGTCGAGGATGCCCACGATGCGCGCCGGATCGCCCAGTGGTGCTCCCATGACGAAGGCACCGTTCACGAAGTCGCCAAGCTCGATGACGAGATCCGCTGGCCAAGCGTTCATCGCAGCAACGCACGCTCCCAGTCGCTGCGGGTAGTTGGTCATCACTTTTCCCTCTACGGGCGAGTTTGTATCGTGTGCGTGCAGATCGGCGAATATGCCGACGCGCAACACACCAGTGTTTGTATCACTCCCAATAGTTACAATCGCCAGGCTCGCGACAAGAACAGCGCCAAGCAGCAAGGTGAGTAACAGTTTTCCTCTCTTCATCTTCTCCTCCTTCGTTGTCAGGTCGCCTTAGCCTAGCACCAAGCCCGGCGGTTGACAAGCTCCGCGCAGATGCTACCCTGTGAGGACGAACTTGAAAAGGAGCATGTAATGCAGATCAGTCAGATGCAGGTGGAAGTGCACCGTGCCGCAGTTGAACACGGTTGGTGGGAGAGACCACGCCCGGTGGGCGAGGTGCTGATGCTGATGGTGACCGAGCTAGCGGAGGCGATGGAGGCCTACCGCAGCGGTAATCCCGAGAGCGAGAAGATACCGGGGTTCTCTCAGATGGAGGAAGAACTGGCCGATGTCGTCATCCGCCTGCTCGACTACGCCGGCGGGGAGAACCTCGATATCGAAGGGGCGCTCCTGGCGAAGATGGACTACAACGAGAAGCGCCCCTACCGTCACGGGGGCAAGCTAGCGTGATGCGATCAGATATTCGGGTTCCTGCGGTATCTAGTGGGTAGATGTAGACACAACGGAAACAGTGCATCTTGCAAAGACGTGCAGAAACAGCGTGAAATCGGGGACGAGAGCGCAAAGGCATTCTCTCGGTAGAGTAGAGGAGCAGGTGACAGGGTTTAGGCTTCGGCATACATCAGTTACAGGGTTTCCCCGTTGTGGCTCATTAGTCGCATGCCTTGCTCTGTGCCCTACTCCCCCCTCGTCGAACCG
>CAJVYM010000084.1 GCA_913009415.1 uncultured bacterium | reverse complement strand
CGCGCTTACGTCAGCACTCACACCGGCGCAAAACCCGACGCATGATCACCGGCGTTCGCAATGACGTAATTTTCGGCTCGGAATGCAACAGCGGCAAATAACCGCGGGTTTTGGTCAGCACTTACAGTAGAGCTGCATCGAGTAGAAAAGACTGTCACACGCCGTGGCAACCGCTTTCTGAACCACGTAATGCAGCAAGTGCTGCGACGGCAGGTTCCCCACACGGCTCTCGACCCCTGGCACGCCGATATTTACTATGAGGAGGTGCGGTTGCACACGCCGGAAGACCCGCGTGCCGGACCTTATGTCATGCCTCTGGTTACCCTACGGACAAACCCCTGCCGTTGGTCCGCTTCGGCAGGTTGCGTTATGTGTGGCTACCATCTCGGTGCCAATCGTGCCCCGGTTACCGATCAGCACCTCGTCGCACAGACCGAGGATGTGATTCGTCGGGTGAACCCAGTCGTCTATCCTTCCTTGGTATTTACTTCTAACGGCAGTTTTTTGGATCGTGCCGAGGTTTCTGACGAGGTGCGCCCGGTAATGCTGCGGATGCTTCGGGAAGCAGGATTCCAATTCCTGACTATCGAAACGCGCCCGGAGTACATAACCTCCAACCGCTTGTATGCTATGGTAAAAGCTTTTTCTCCCGATACGGCGCAAGGGTTTGGTCCTCATCCAATTTCGGTTTCTTTCGGATTGGAGAGCAGTGATGACTTTGTGCAGCAGTATTGCATTAACAAGGGCCGACGACGCGAGGATTACTTGGCAGCTTTTGATCTATTGCGGAGTCGGGGTTTCCCCTTCGATTGCTATGTGCTCCTGGGTAAGCCGTTCATGACCGCCCAGGAGGACGTCAAGGATGCGGAGCGCACAATACGGTTTGCTGCGGATCATGGCTCCGGGTATATCTTTGTAATGATTACCAATCTTGTGGACTACAGCCTGACCAGTTACCTTACAGAACGCGGGCGCTATACCCTGCCCAGTCTTTGGCGAGCGGTGGAACTACTTGGGCGACTACCGCCGGAATATCGACGGCTTATCCAGATCAAGGGTATCAGCCACGCGCCGGTGTCTCCACGTAACTATGCGCGAACCTGTGATCTTTGCACTGAGCACGTTAAAGGTGCCATTAACTTCTGGAACCAGACCGGGGAATTCGAGCACATAAGAGCGATCTATCCATGCGCCTGCCGAAATGGATTCCGGAAAGGGGAATGGGCAGTTCAGGCAGAGGCCTCCCTCTGCCAACGGATCGTGTCCGAGTATCAGATACTGGCAGAGGAACTGGATATCGATTCCGACCTCATCCCGGAAGCGGATCTGCGTACACTGGCTGTTGCGGAGAATTGGGCTTGAGCGCCCCGTTGCGCGCCACCACGCCGCTGGCACCGGCACAACTCCTGGCGCAGTCCCGCGAACTGTCGCGGGAGTTGCGTAAACGCCGCCTCCGTTATGAGAAAAGAGAAGAACCTCTCCGCGGTGCCCCAGAAAAACCCGACATTTACTTTGAACATGCTCCCTGCGGCACTTACCCGATTATTGCCCTGCGGACAGTACCCTGCGACAAATACGTCTTGGGATACTGCGGTCCATGCAGCTACTCCGCTCGTTCCTACCCGGCCGGTTTGGGGCGGCAGGAACTCTACGCCGGATTGATGGGGCAGTTGGAATGGGTACTGGATCACTTCGATGAACTCTTTGTCACCCGCGGTAACGGTCGGTTGGACGGCTATCACCTGCGCGAGGCCCCGGAACGACCCTGGTATATGCTTCAACTCGCCGGTGAGGGTAGCTTCTTCAGGGATGCCGAGGTGCCCCCGAAATACCGGCGCGCCATCCTGGAGCGACTGGTGGCCTTCCAGGAAAAGCGAGGCGTCAATCTGCACTTGATGCTGGAATGTCGACCCGAACATTTACTTGCGGCACACGAAAGCGGCGAGTTGAGGGAGATTGAGCCTCTGTTGGACACCCTGGATGTGGTGGTCAATGTGGGCTTCGAGTGCCACGATGATTTTTTGCGTAACGTGGTGTTTGCGAAAGATCTGAGCCGTGACCTCTTCAGTCGGGCGATGGCGGTTGCACAGTCCTATCGGCTCGACCCGGGGGTCTTCCTGTTCGCCGGAGCCACGGTGCTCACGACATCCGAGATGCTGGATGAGCTGGAGCGTGGCTTGGGTTATCTTCGGAGCCTGAGATTATTTGCCAATGTCATGGTCCCCAACCTGCAGATCTACACACTGTCGGACTTGCTGTATGAAATCGGACGTTATCGACTGCCTGAGCCCTACTTTTTGCTCGATCTGGCTGACCGTCTACTGGATTTCAGGCCAGGGCGCCCCCACGCCGTGACCCCCTTTGACTGGTTCCTGGGTGGACTGGAGTCTGACCCGTCGCCACGACTTAATCTGCTCACCAATCCACGGAAATCCACCAGCGATTCCGTCACCCATGCGATCCACCGGTGCGTACTGGAATTGGTGCGCACACTGGATGCGGCGTGCTACCGCCGGGAGGCGGAACGCCTGCGGGCGGAGCCTGATTATGCTTATTATCTAAGGGGTTTGGCACGCAAGGATACGCGCCCCTGGTCCGAGCGTCTGGCCGAGGACCTCAAATTTGCTCAGAGCCACATGGAAGTCTATGATTCACAAATCCAAACTGGATCGGATAGCGTAGCTTGGGAGACCGCTTTAAAATGACTGACATTCGGGGAAACGAACGACCTTACGCTAGCACTCGCGGTCCTGACTGGCAAGGCGAACTGTTAGCTCGGCTACGCGATGATTCACGCTTCACCCAACAGTTGCGTGGAGTTACCACTTGGGGCGCCATTCCATGGGGACGGCTGATTACTAGGCCTCGCTCGGACTCAACCCAATCGGGCCTATGCTACTTTACCAGTTCGAGCACTGGGGCGCCCAAACAGGTGGCTTTTTCCCCCCAGGACTGGCAGGAAATCGCCGCCCATCGGGCCGATTGCCTCGCTGAACTCGGGCTGGGAAAGGACCACCTCGCGGCAGTCGTGCTGCCCTTCGGGCCCTGGTTCTCTGGTGACAACTTATGTGAATCCCTGCTGCATCTGGGCGCCGGGGTGCTTCCCGCCGGCTTGTATGGCCCTCATCTACCCGGCGTCACTCGTCTCATGGCGAATGTCGGGGTTAATGCCCTGATCACCACGCCATCCATTGCCCGCAACATGATCCGCTTCCCGTCCCCTCATCCAATGGATAAGTTGATACTGGTGGGCGAGGCCGTATCCACTTCGATACGCGAGCAACTTACCGCCCATTTCGGTACTGCACCACGGTGTCTGTACGCCGCCAGCGAAGCGGTTCTGGGGGCGGAGATACGTGGTGAACCGGGCGTTTTCCATTGGGATCCCGATCGCCTGCACCTGGAGGTCCTGACACCGGGGGGGGGGGTATCGCAGAGACGGGGATCGGTGAATTGCTGGTGACACGGCGTCATGGCAATGCGATGCCACTTCTTCGCTATCCCTTGAACGACTTGGTGGAATTAGCTCCCGACACGGCTGGTGGACCCCAGTTCAGGTATCTGGGGCGTAGTGGCCATGGTTTTGGATTAGCGAGTGGTGTCAAGGTCGGGCGGGCACAATTGGACCGGTTTTTGGACGGAATAGCGAGTCCCATTTACAAAGCGCATTTCACGGTCGAGCACGCGCCGGAAGGTGATCGACTGCACATTCTAAACATTGAAGAACTCTATGGCATGGCGGACATGGATGAGGATCTGTGGAAGGCAGCAGGCCGTCCTTCTTCTGAAGAATGGTACGGGGGGGTTAAGCCGTTAATTCCGGATCTCAAACCGGTTAGGGTAAAGAAAGCCCTCAACAAGGCTATTTTCTACTTGTCGTCGCGCGCAGGCGAAGAGTTCCTGACTCAAAAAGGCCGCTTTCCTGAGGATCTCGAAAAGCTTAAGGAAGTAAAGCGGGAAAGTGCCACAGAAACCCCGTTACACCGGAATCGTGGAACCCGGTGGACCAATCTGCTGGCTTATCTATGTCTTGCTTCATTCCAGGATCAAAACGGTGCCTTCCCACTATTCATCCAGTTCAACTGGGATTTGGCCTTGGATCGGGCTCTGTGCTTGTGGTCGGAGCTTGCTAACAAGCTGGAATGTGAGCCGAAGACTGGGAACAAGCTTTGGCTTCCATGGTATGGTGAAGAGTCCACCGGAGAACTCGACTACGGAAACTGGCCATGCTTGGCACGTCCCCATGGATGTATCAACTGGATCAACAATGAGCCAACAAGGAATGGACTTGGAACGAGTGCCCCGAAGTCAAGCGAATCTTCGCCTTTATGTACATCTCAACTAGATGAGCTTTGTTTTAAACTATACCCCGCTAAACGAGATAATCATGTCTGGATTGACACGCGAGCAGTACACCACATACAAAGCCATGAAACACACTCTGGGTGTCAGCGGGGCAAGTTCATGGAGATTGTCCCACCCACTTGGCGTAAACAGGCTATCAAGCCAGCATACGAGGCGCAGTGGGGACACATCTCCCAGGGAATGCAAAGTGTCCGGCGCATTATCTTCATCGGCTATTCTTTACCTAAGACTGATCTATACTTCAGGCATTTCCTCGCCCTCTCACTTGCGGACAATCCCCATTTGCCCAAGGTCTATGTTCTGAATCCTGGCATTCAAGAGCCTGGCGGAGTACAGGATAACTACCTGGATCTGTTCGCTCCCCTTGCCCGCGAAGGCCGCCTGTACGGTATCCGAGGCCGGTTTGGTGATCCTGCCTTGTTCGATCTGCACCGGGTATTAGTCATTGCCAAACCCATCACACACAGAAAATCAGGATGACCTGAGCTATGGTCGATGACAACCGCAAAACCGGAAGACGGATCTTCGTTTCCTATTCACATGCTGACATAGATCGTTGGTGTAGACTGAAGACACATCTCAAACCCTTGGAACGTGCAGATCATGTGAGTGTCTGGGATGACGAGTGTCTTAATCCAGGGGATGAATGGGAAAAACGCCTCAAAGAAAAGATATCGGAATGTGATGTCTTTCTTGCTTTGCTGAGCGCTGATTTCAATACTTCTGATTCTTGTTCTAAAGAATGCGATGAGGCACTGGCTCGGGTGCAAAAGGGTGAGCAGCTCACGATTATTCCCGTGCTGCTTAGAGAATGCGCTTGGGAAAAAACGAACCTCGGAACATTTCAGATGATTACTGACGATGGTCGACCGTTGACAAAGGCGGATAATAATCTAGATTGGGCCGGCACCCTGCTGTGTCGGAAACTGGGTGCTTACTTCCAAACGCTGCCGGAGGCACCGCAGCCGTCATCCTACCCTGACCTTCCGCCGAAGGAACAGCTAAGGGATTTTGCATGGTCACTACTGGGTCTTCAGAAAGGTACTCCAGACGCTGTTGGGCGGTACATTGATCTTACCTTGACGAACCTTGAAGGCGAGCAACAAACTTGGAAAAAAGCTTTAGACGACCCCGAACATTGTTCTCATCTGCTCTATGCCGATTCCGGATGCGGTAAAACCACACTGTTAAAGCATGTTGCCTGCGAGTTGCTTAGAGCGGGTGAGTCCATACCACTTTATATTCATTTGGGGGATCTGGTAGATGCAACGCTGGAGGAGGCGCTGCAGGAAAAGTTTAAGTTTTTGAGCCATGGACCATATACTGATGAATGGTTGCTCCGGTGGCTGCATCGGTTTCCGATTGAGGGGAAAGTGATCTATCTCCTCGATGGCTACGACCAAGTTGATGGCAACAGGGCATTGAAAAATGTGGACAACGGTAACTACATTAAGGTGGTAGCGACCCGCAAGCTTCCGGATGCAGCCCTGGCTTCTTGGGCGAATAATGGTTATAAAGTATGGAAACTCAACCCGGTAAGCCCACAACAAGTGGATGACTATGTTGGAGTAGCGGCTGCCGAGTGGGTCCGCAGGCTGAGGAAAGGGCGCCTGACCCGCGAAATGTTGCGGATTCCTCTTTTCCTGGATATGCTCTCCCACGTTGTACCAGGAGGGCAAGTAAACTGCAATAATATTACAGCCGCTTGGATTATCGAGCAATATTGGGACTGGCAAGTCAATCAGGAAAATCAAGCGAGATCTGGGGTTTCTGGTCTCCATGAACTAAATGACGAACAATGGGCCCGGATTCGCGACTGCGCCTCAGATTGTGCTTGGCGCCTAGCATTGGCGGGCTACATTGAGACGTTTACAGGACCGTTCGCAGATCGCACAGCGCCTGCCGTCAAGGCTCTGCGAGAAGCCATTCAGAAGCCAGGGCTTCGCAAATTCGATTTTGTATCGATCCATGCACGGGGTGGGCATTTCCGCCACCAAGCCTTACAGGCATATTTGGCTGCCAGGGCTATTGCTGTGGAGTTGAGGAAGGATAAGTATGGTTCAGCACCCATTCGGGGCGCCATCTTAGACGCACTTGCTTCCCTATTCCCTGAACGTCTTATCCCTGGACGCGAGACTGACCCCCAGCTCCCATTCTGGTTGGAGGCCTTCGGGCTGGTGCCGGGTATACTTCGAGAGTTGTACCGGATTGATGATACTCAGGTGATCGAAAACGATTGGGACGGCGCGGTCTGGACTCTCGCCCATAATTTAATAGAGCGCGGGTTGTTCCTGTTGGCTTGGCGAATGGTAATGAGGGCAGAAGAGGAAACTAGCACTTTTTCATCTGGTGATGGTTGGCGCGAAATCTTGTGGCAATTGGTACGCTATCGGCGCGACAGCGAGGACCACTTCCCCAAGAAATCGGAAAGTTGGCACTACGACCCCTTGATACCGGCTATTATTGCGCTCGACAGATTGGTGGCTAAGGGCAAAGACCGGATTCTTCGGGACGGGCTCAAGCGTGCATTCCATGAACTAGAAGGACTTTTTACCCAGAAACTCGGTGCCTATGAATTGATGGTGTGTTACCTGAATTGGTCAGGAAGTCCCAGCGATCTCGATGACTACAGAGTCGCCTTCCTTTTAGGCGAAGCAGATGGCTGTAGAAAACTGTTGGAGGCACGGGAGCATTTCCTCATTGATGGCGGGTCCCACCAACTTTCGACGCGTACCGTCGCGGGGCCAGGGGGTGGAGCACCCCCTGTGTTTCCAGCACCCGATCCCGCGAAGTTCGGGGAATGGCTTGAAAGGCACTTCACAGCGCGCGACAGTCCCCAAAAGCTTGCAAATATCCTGAATGGCTTTGCTGAAAACGGCTACGCGCCAGACTTCAACCCCTCCGATGAGGCATTCTCTCTTTGGCTCGGGAAATGCTATAGTGCTGACCTGCTAGCGGGCGTGTATCTGCCGCTGGATGTGTCCTTACGTATCTTCGATGCGAACTGGACGTGGGGAGTTAATAAGGCGGTGGAGGAGCGATCGGATGAAGTAGAAAAGGCTGTACTGGATCGACTCGCGAGTTCGTCTCCGGATGACAAGATCGCCGCGACTGTTCTCCTGGGTGGTTTGGCGGAAGCATTCAAGCGCCAGCCATCCAAGCTTGACCAGTTCAAGGAGCCAGCCTGGGAATTATTTCAAGCGGCCGTTAAGCTGGGTGATGTGGAGCTGGCCTACACTGGGTATCATGAGACCGTCCGCTTTGTTAATGACTCAGAGAAGGTCCGACTGATTCAGACGCATATTAAACGTTATTATGCCCAGGAAATCCGCTGGTATGATCCCTACATTCACGGCGACAAAATTACCTTTACTCGTGAGCGTATGGGGCAGGATGCTCCCTATCCACGCAAGGTATGGTTTTATTGCTTCACTGCACCACTTCTGTTGGAAATTGGTACAAATGAGGATGACTACAACATTGATCGGCTGCTGAACGATTATGAACGCCGAGCGATGGAGATGGAACCTTATGAGTGTGAAGCGCTCGCGTGGGCCCGGAGCGCGGTAGCCTGTATGAGAAAACTCTGATGCTGATGCAAACGGTCACTTAAGTGTCAGGCCCCGGAAGCTTACGTATTCTTTTGACAAATAAGTCCGGGTGTATGCTCTACCACCCTTTCATTGCTTCGAGGGGGGGTGCCCCAGGGCTTTTTGTAGGATGGTTTGATTGTAGCACGGAATAACGCTTGAGCGTGGTGCTCAATGGTCCCGCACTGAGGAATGAGTGGTGTATGTGTTTGCGTGCGAATTCGAGTCATTGCATTAGTGTGAAATGTTTGGTGAATCCGTTGGGAAACCCGGATAGACCCACTTTGGCTGGTTCGGGGAATGTGAACTGGTATTTCTGCGTAATTTTACATTGACTTTCTCTCGAATCTATAAGGGTTTATTAGGAGCCACTGAGAGCAGGAGTATCTGATGCCCAATTCGGTTAGCTTCATTTGCTACTCTCGAAAGGATGTCACTTTTCACGACGAGTTCGTCGAGCAGTTGGAAGTGTTGCACCGTTACGCCGGTTTGGCGTTCTGGTCCGACATCTTGATTGAGCCAGGCAGGCCGTGGCGGGAAGAGATCCAAGCGGCTCTCAATACCGCCAGAGTAGCGATTCTCCTCCTTTCCCCAGGTGCCATGACTTCCGATTTTATCCAGGAGGAAGAATTGCCCCGGATCTTGGAACGGCAGAGCCGAAAAGAACTCGAAGTGTTTCCTGTCTATCTCCGAGCGTTT
>CAJVYM010000083.1 GCA_913009415.1 uncultured bacterium | reverse complement strand
AACCTCACTTGTTGATCTGTGACCACCTAACCCCCTCCTAATCTGAAGGTTAGACAGCCTAACCGGTTGCTTCCAAAACGGGAATTCTAATTGTCGCCGGATGGGAGTTTTAGTTGTCGCTCATCACGGTCCATCAGTTTACCGTTGTTGAGGATCGGCACGAGCGTCGCCCTGACGTGGTGCTGTTCGTCAACGGCCTTCCGCTCTCGGTAATCGAGCTGAAGAACGCGACCAGCGAGAGCGCAACCATCTGGTCGGCGTTCAACCAGTTTCAGACCTACAAAGAGGAGATACCGTCGCTCTTCGCGTTCAACGAGGCGCTGGTGATATCCGACGGCGTACAGGCCCGGATCGGGACGCTGACGTCAGACCGCGAGTGGTTCATGCCCTGGCGGACCATCGATGGAGAGGAATTGGCCGATACGAAGCTACCGCAGCTCCAGGTGGTGCTGGAGGGTGCTTTCGAGAAGCGACGATTCCTGGACATGGTCCGGCACTTTATCGTGTTCGAGGACGTCGGCGGCGGAGTGCTGCACAAGAAGATGGCCGGCTACCACCAGTACCACGCAGTGAATGTGGCCGTACAGGAGACGATCCGCGCCTGTGTCCCTGTATCCGAGACCTTCGCCGTCAAGGAAGAGGGAGGCACGTACTTTGCTAAAGGGCAACGCGACGCCAAACCCGGCGATCGGCGCGTCGGTGTGGTGTGGCACACTCAGGCCTCGGGGAAAAGTTTGACCATGGCGTTCTATGCCGGACGAGTGATCCTGCACCCGGCAATGGACAATCCGACACTGGTGATCATTACTGACCGTAACGACCTGGACGACCAGTTGTTCGGAACGTTCGCGCGCTGTCACGAACTTCTCCGGCAGGAGCCCGAACAGGCAAAGAGCCGGACGCATCTGCGGGAGCTGCTCCATACGGGATCAGGGGGCGTTGTATTCACGACGATCCAAAAGTTCTTTCCCCCCGAGGGAGAAGATCAGCATCCCCTTTTGTCGGATCGGCGCAATATCGTGGTGATCGCCGACGAAGCCCACCGCAGCCAGTATGACTTTATCGACGGCTTCGCGCGGCACATGCGCGAGGCGCTGCCGGGCGCATCCTTCATCGGTTTTACCGGCACGCCTATCGAGTTGACGGACAAGAAATACTCGCGCCGTTTTTGGCGATTACATCAGCGTTTACGACATAGAGCAGACCGTGAAGGATGGCGCCACGGTTCCCATTTACTATGAAAGTCGCCTCGCCAAGCTGGAACTCGATGAGCGTGAGCGGCCAAAGCTGGACGAGGAGTTCGAGGTAGCCACCGAGGGCGAAGAGGTTGAGCACAAGGAACGACTCAAGACCAAGTGGGCGCAACTCGAGGCCCTTGTCGGCGCAGAGAAGCGTATCCGACTGATCGCTCAGGACATAGTCGATCACTTCGAGCACCGTCTTGAAGCGATAGACGGTAAGGCCATAGTGGTCTGCATGAGCCGACGAATCTGTGTTGAGCTCTACGAGGCCATCGCCCAGCTTAGGCCGGACTGGCACAATAACGACGACCTGCCTGCGCCGCGAGCAGCGCGGCAGGCAGGCGACAAAATGGAAATCAAAGTGGTGATGACGGGATCTGCTTCAGATCCTGTGGAGTGGCAACAGCACATCCGCAACAAAGCTCGCCGAAAGGAACTCGCCAAGCGATTCAAGAACCCTGACGACCCGTTCAAGATGGTCATTGTCAGGGACATGTGGCTGACCGGTTTCGATGTTCCCTGCCTGCACACGATGTATATGGACAAGCCCATGCGCGGTCACGGCCTGATGCAGGCAATCGCTCGGGTGAACCGGGTCTTCAAGGATAAGCCGGGTGGCCTGGTCGTCGACTATCTGGGCCTTGCTCACGAGTTGAAATCGGCGCTCGCTACCTACACCGAGAGTGGGGGTAAGGGCAGGACCGCGGTCGATCAGGAAGAAGCCGTGGCCGTAATGCTGGAGAAATACGAGGTGTGCTGTGGCATCTTCCACGGTTTCGATTGGTCCACCTGGATTTCCACCGACCCGAAGGCACGCCTGGCGATCCTGCCGGCAGCCCAGGAGCACGTTCTTGAACAGGAAGACGGCAAAAAGCGGCTGGCCCGGGCGGTGTCGGACCTCTCGAAGGCTTTCGCTTTGGCTGTGCCGCATGAGAAAGCCTTGGAAATCCGCGACGATGTCGCGTTTTTTCAGGCTGTTAGGTCGGTGTTGTCCAAACGGGTCGGAGGGGATAATCGCAAGAGCCCGGAAGAGATCGACCATGCCATTCGTCAGATCGTCTCGAAGGCTGTGGCATCGGATGAAGTCATCGACATTTTCTCTGCTGCCGGGCTCAAGAAGCCAGACATCTCCATCCTATCCGATGAGTTTTTGGCAGAAGTTCGAGGTTTGCCACAGCGGAATCTGGCCGTTGAGATGCTCCGCAAGTTGCTTGAAGGCGAAATTAAGACGCGGGGAAGAAAGAATGTCGTTCAAGCAAGGTCGTTCTCCGAGATGCTCGAAAATGCACTAAAGAAATACCAGAACCGAGCTATCGAAGCCGCTCAGGTGATTGAGGAATTGATCGCTCTCGCCAAGGACCTGCGACAGGCCGACGCCCGTGGCGAAGAGCTTGGCCTTACAGAAGATGAAATCGCCTTCTACGACGCTCTGGAGGTCAACGACAGTGCGGTGAAGGTTCTTGGAGACGAAACGCTCCGAATGATCGCACAAGAACTCCTCCGTGCGGTGCGAAATAACGTCACTATTGATTGGACTCTCAGAGAGAACGTCCGCGCACAGATGCGAGTGATGGTAAAACGCATTCTTCGGCGCTATGGCTATTCACCAGATAAACAGGCTCGCGCTACGGAGCTTGTTTTGGAACAGGCGGAGGCCGTTTGCAGGGATTGGGTCGAAGAAGTGTGAGAGCACCTAATAAGGCACTGCCTCACCGATCACCGCGGAGCAGGTCGTTCCACTCACTCACAACAGGGATGCCGTTGCTTGTGACCCGGGCATAAGGAGCACGCAATGAAGGTCAACGTCGGAACGGGTAACTCACTGAAGCTGGAGGCGGTGCGCGCTGTCTTCGCAGTAGCGTTTCCGGAAGATGACATCGAGGTAAACGCCATCGATGTGCCCTCCGGTGTTCCGGCACAGCCGTTCGATGAGGAGGTCGCCGCTGGAGCGATTAACCGCGCCCGTGCTGCCCTCCTCGATGCCAACTATGGCGTGGGGATCGAAGCGGGGATCGTCGGTTTTCCTGGGTGTGAGCAGCGGTTCAGCGTGCAGTTTTGCGCTATCGTCGATCGAGATGGAGAAGTCAGCGTGGGGCACGGCCCGGGATACACACTTCCGTCTGAGGTGATCGCGGCTGGAAGCGGGATCGGATTTGAACCGCGAGATGAGCAGAATATCCGGCATCGATGAGATCAGAGAGAAGATTGGCGCGGTAGACTACCTATCACGTGGATTGACCGATCGACTGACAATTACGCGCGAGGCGGTACTGATGGCCCTTATCCCACGCCTCCGGACGGAGTGAAGGTCAGCCACACCCTGCGCGCGCGTGGCCCGTCGAACTCGCAGAAGAAGATCCCTTGCCACGTCCCCAGGTGCAGTCTTCCCCGTTTGACGATGACGACAACCGATGAACCGAGGAGCGATGCCTTTACGTGCGCCGGTGAGTTCCCCTCGGCGTGCGTCCACGCACGGTCTGTTGAAACAACGTCATCCAGAAGCGAGATAATGTCGCGCGATACGTCCGGATCGACGTGCTCGTTTATTGTGAGTCCCGCTGTTGTATGTGGCGAGAAGATCGTGCAAACACCATCTACGGCCTCGATTTCCGTGATCGCTCGCTGAGCCTGCTCGGTGATGTCGATGAACTGTTCGTGGCCACTCGTCTTGATGTTTATAGTAACGGTCGCCATCGGGTCACTCCGGTTGAAGGATGGCCTGCAGCTTCTGCGTCAGCACATCCTTGTCCGATATTCCTTGCGCGCGCACGATTAGTTCCTGGTAGCGGTCAGTCTTGCCGCCGCGAGCAAGACTGACCAGCTCAACACCCTGTTCATCTAGCGTCTCAAGGATCCTGTAGATCGTCTTTCCATCAGAGTCATGCGGCAGCTTGAGGCTGATGCGCGTACCCTCCAGGCCGATCCCGAGTGCATGCGCCAGCGCGCGCAGGATCTCGCTCTGGGAGATGACGCCGACCAGCTTCTCCCCGTCGATCACTGGGAGGAGCACAAGCTGGTTATCGATCATGATGAGGGCTGCTTTCTCCAGCGTATCCTCCGGAATCACGGCGAACCGCGCCTCGAAGCACGCCTTCGCAAGCGGGACCTCCCAATCCGTCACCCCTTTCAGCGCCCCCTTGGTGATGAACCCCTTGAGGGCCATCGCCTCGTCCACAACGAGGAGAAGGGAGAACCCTTTCTCATCCATCACTCGTTTCGCCTCGGAGAGGGGAGCGCTCACCGACACGGTTACCGGGTCGGAATGCATGTAAAGGCCTACTTTCATTCCTCTTCCGCCTTTGCTTGGGCGATGATTTTCTCCTGCAGGTTTGCAGGAACCTGTTGATACTTGAGGAACTTCATCTGGAAAGTCGCGCGTGCCTGGGTAAGCGACTTCAAATCGAGGGCGTAGCTCTGCACCTCGATCAGCGGCACCTCGGCCTTGATCGTGGTCATCCGCCCAGCGGGTTCCATCCCAAGAATGCGCCCGCGTCGCCCGTTGAGATCGCTGACGATGTCTCCGGTGTGATCCTCAGGGACGCGTACTTCCAGGTCCATTATCGGCTCCAACAGGCATGGGCTCGCCTGATCGAAAGCTAGACGGAAGGCGTTGCGCGCCGCCAGCTTGAACGCCAGTTCCGATGAATCGACCGGGTGGAAGCTCCCGTCAAATACTGCGACGGCGACGTTTGTCACTGGGAACTTCGCCAGGCTCCCTTCCTCCATTGCTTCCAGTACACCCTTCTCCACTCCCGGGATGTACTGACCGGGGATCGATGCCCCCTTGATCTCGTTTAGGAACTTGAACTCCTCGCCGGGAAGCGGCTCGAGGCGTAGCTCCACCTCGCCGAACTGGCCGCGTCCTCCGGACTGCTTCTTGTGGCGATACTTGGCCTCCGCCTTCTTGCGGATCGTCTCTTTGTATGGAATTTGCGGGCGGTGCGTCTCCAGCTCCACATTGTAGCGGCTCTTCAACCGGTCGATGAAGACGGACAAGTGCACGTCACCCATTCCCCAAAGGAGCGTCTCCTTAGTGACGGGATCACGTTCTACCCTGATCGTCGTCTTGGCCGTCGATAACTCTCGCAGAGCGCTGCTCATCTTCTCCACATCGGACTGGCTCTTGGGAAGGATCATGCGCGAGTAGATCGGCTGCGGGAATTGCGGCATGGAAAAGACTTCCGCCCCTTCCTTGGCGACAATGGTCGTTCCCAAGGCAATATCATCGATCTTGCCCAAAGCAACAATGTCCCCAGCGACGGCTTGCGGAACTCGCTTTTGTTTAACGCCGTCGATCTCGTACAGATCGCGAACGTCGATCTTGTGGCCGCTTTCTGCATTGTGGCAGGTCGTCCCCTCCTTGAGGGTTCCCTCCAGGACACGGATGTAGCTCAGACGCCCAAGGTATGGATCGTTATCCAGGTTGAACACGACCGCGCGCATCGGCTTATCGGCGCTTGCCGCCGGTTTGGGAATCAGGCTAATGAAGGCATCGGTAAGCCTATCTAGCCCCTTCTCCTCCGATGCGGAACCGCAGAGGACAGGGACAATTACTCCATCGGCAACGCCTTTAGCAAGAGCTGCCTTGAGTTCGGCGGGCGTGATCTCTTCTTCCTCCAGGTACTTCATCAGCAGATCGTCATCGGCAGCGGAGATTTCTTCCAGCATGCTGTTCTTCCATTCGTCAACCGTACCTTGCAAGTCAGACGGGATCTCCTTCTTTGACTTGTCCGCAAAGTAGAAGGAACGATCAGCGAGGATGTCGACCACACCGACAAACGATCCTCCCTCGCGAATCGGAAGATCGAGCGGGGTAAACTTCCCTGTAAACTGCTCTTGCAACGAAGCGATGAGCAGGGGAAAGTCGACATCCGCGTTGTCCATGTGGTTCACAAACACAACGGTAGGGCGGTGAACAGCCCCCGTAATCTCCCATGCGCGCTCGGTGACAACCTCAATCCCCTTCTCGCCGTTCACGACGAGAACAGAGAGATCGGCCACCGGAACGGCTTTGTACATCTCTTCCACGAATTCGTCTCCGCCCGGAGTGTCGATAAGGGTAATTCGAGTACCCTTCACATCGAACGATCCGAACGCCATGTCGATCGAGTACCCGCGGTTCTTCTCCTCAGCGGATGCATCGAGCGTGATCTGATCCTTAACGCCACCCTTCTTCAAAAGCGAAGTGGCGAGGGTTGTCTTGCCGGATCCGGAATGCCCCACAAGACAGATATTCCTCGCTTGCCCCATTGGCTATCCCCCCTAAGAGTGATTGATCGGAACCCCCGCAAAAGTGCCCTGCGAGAGAACTCTCAGGCAGTATACCAACGCCTGCGAATAATAACAACATCGCAGGATGTCCGGGCTTGCGCGCTCCTCTCCGCGAGCTTATCCTTAATGCTGGGTTTGCTATGGCGAGCACCTTTTAGCGTGAGCCATCGAGGCAACGGTCGTCTCGGTGGTGTATCGTTATGTCATGCGCTGCATCGCGCGCGATTCATCGTGGATACCTTCGCCAATCCCCCTTTTCATTTGACTAGGAGGTTGTAATGACGACCAAGCTGCTATTGGGCGACGAAGCTCTGGCGCAGGGCGCGCTGGACGCCGGCCTCTCCGGCACGTACGCCTACCCAGGAACACCATCCACAGAGATTACCGAGTACGTTCAGCGCCGCGTGCGCGCAGAGGGCCTAGACGTGCACTGCCGCTGGTCCACAAACGAGAAGGTGGCGCTGGAAGAAGCGATCGGGATGAGCTACGCCGGGAAGCGCGCCATGGTGAGCATGAAACATGTGGGGCTGAACGTCGCCGCCGATCCGTTCGTCAACGCGGCGATCGCCGGCGCCAACGGCGGTCTGTTGATCAACGTGGCCGACGATCCATCGATGCACTCCTCACAGAACGAGCAGGATTCACGCCTGTACACCGACATTGCCCTCATCCCGTGCGTGGAACCGTCGAACCAGCAGGAGGCGTACGCTGCTCCCGCCTACGCGTTTGAGCTATCAGAGCGAATGAACATCCCCGTCCTCATCCGGCTGACAACGCGCCTGTCACACTCACGATCCGTGGTGAAGATGGGAGAGAAACATGGCGCAAACAAGCTTGCTCCCCCAACCGATCGCCGTCAGTACATCCTCCTGCCGGCAAACGCACGCCAGAGCTACCGCGACCTGATCGCCCGCCAGCCGCAACTGCTGACAGAAAGTGAGACTAGCCCGTTCAACAGATATGAGGGCGGTGCGGACAAGACGCGCGGGATCATCGCCAGTGGGATCGCCTACAACTATGTGCAAGAGGCGTACAATGGCGCATGCCCGTATCCACTCCTCAAGATCTCGCAGTACCCGATCCCGCTCGCGTCGGTGCGAAGGCTGTTTGCGCAGTGCGATGAGGTGATCCTGTTCGAGGAGGGGTACCCGTTCATCGAGGGAAAGCTCCGCGGACTCCTCGGTGATCGAGAGTCGATGATCCACGGGCGGCTCGATGGAACGGTCCCCCGCACGGGTGAGCTCAATCCGGAGATCGTTGCACAGGCCCTTGGCCTGCCACACATGGCTGGTCTTCCGCACTCAGACATCCTCGTAGCACGTCCGCCTGCCCTCTGCCCCGGTTGCCCGCATACCGACACGTACCGTGCCCTAAACGCGGTCATGGATCGATTCCCGCAGGGGCGTGTCTTCTCAGACATCGGATGTTATACGTTGGGTGCCCTCCCCCCGCACGAGGCGATAGACACGTGTGTCGAGATGGGGGCGTCGATCACCATGGCCAAGGGGGCATCCGACGCCGGTCTCGCACCAGCGGTCGCCGTGATCGGGGACTCCACGTTCACCCACTCCGGGATGACCGGACTTCTCGATTGTGTCAGCGAGGACGCGCCGGTGACGATCATCATCTTCGATAACCTCACCGTGGCCATGACCGGGGGGCAGGAATCGAAAGCCACCAATCGCCTTGCCGCCATCTGTCGCGGTTTGGGAGTGAGCAAGGATCACATCAAAACGATCGTCCCGCTTCCAAAGAACCACGGCGATAATGTAGCCGTGATCGCCAAGGAAGTTGACTATCAGGGGACGTCGGTGATCATCGCCGTGCGAGAATGCGTGCAGACGCTGCGCCGGCACGCGCGCAAAGGAGGCACAAAGTGAAAAAGGACATCATCCTCGCCGGAGTCGGCGGGCAGGGGCTACTGTCGATTGCCGCCGTGATCGGTGAGGCAGCGCTGCGATCCGGTCTATTCATCAAGCAGTCTGAGGTGCACGGGATGGCTCAGCGCGGCGGGGTGGTGCAGAGCCACATGCGCCTGAGCGACGGTGCCATCTACTCGGACCTGATCAAGGAGGGATCTGCCGATCTGATCCTCGCCACAGAACCGCTGGAAGCGCTGCGCTACCTGGAGTACTTGAAGGGCGAGGGGATGCTCGTCACAAACTCCGTAGCATTCAAGAACGTCGATCCTTACCCACAGGACAGCGAGATCCGGGAGCGCATCGAGGCGCTGCCGCACCACCTGTTGATCGATGCCGTCGCCATAGCCAAGGAGGCGAGCTCGATTCGCTGCGCGAACATGGTCGTCCTCGGAGCCGGATCGCCGTTCATCGGCATACCCGAATCCGCCCTGCGTGAGGCTATCGCAAAGGTCTTTTCTGGCAAGAGTGCGACGATCGTTGAGGTAAACCTCAAGGGATTCGATCTGGGCCGAGACGCGAGCCTATAAGAATAGGCTCTTTGGCTGTTTCGCGTTCCTTGCGTGAGGCACAAGCCTTTTCCTCTCGCCCGCTTGCTCTTGCTCGCTCAAGGTCTGCCTGTGTCTGGACACGGACAGGCAGGGCCAAGCTCGCTGAGAAGGGCTTTGTCTTCTGAGTCTCGAACATCTTTTTCTCCTTGCCCATTCATGCCGTTTGTAGCACTCTCTGCGGCTTTGGTGCGCCAGGCTAAGCCTGGCCGATCTAGTGGACTGGGAGGTGTCCACCATGTGAATAGCCTGTTTGACATGTAGCCACGCGAGCGTGGGCAGGAGTGATCTTGCTTGACGAAGCCTTGTAGTGG
>CAJVYM010000082.1 GCA_913009415.1 uncultured bacterium | reverse complement strand
TTCCGAGTTGGCCGCGCACTAACCTACTCATCGACCGTACGATTCATCATGTGGATGACTGATATCAACACACTCGAAGGGCACTGATCGACGATCAATCACGGGGCCGCCTCGCGCGGCCCCGTTTCTTTTTGCACGCTTTGGTTGTCGATCTCGTGCAAATGATGGTATGATAGGCACGCAATGAAACGCATCCTTGCTGCAATCAATTGGCAACTTGAGCACCCGGAGATCAGCGCCGCTGACTTCTTCGAAGGACCTTCTTTCTCTGCACTCGATGCTCTATTCATCGATCCAGGCCCAGTAAGCGATCGCTGGACTTACGGCCTTCCGGTGGAGAAGGACGGTGCGCGCCGCACCCACACCGATTCGGACCGCGGATTTGGCCGCGTCCTTACGAAGATCTTTCACAGGCGACGGGATGAAGCATCAGATCTCCTGTACAAGGCGGGCGGGCTGATCGTCTGTCGCCTCCATCCGCGCGGTGAAAGACTGGAAATTGTTGGCAAGGAGGGCGTTGAAGAGCACATCGATCGCTACAGCTGGCTTCCAAGCGTATCGCTTGTCGATAAGCAACATCAGTTGAACTTTCCGTCCAACGCCCGTTTTGTCCCCCGCCGTGGAGCTGATGTCGTCTTCGGGGATACTGGCACCCCGTTTGAGGACTATCTGCAGGAGTTTTCGGGAAGGATCACCTACAGCGCGGTCTACCAGGACATCCTCTCCACCCCGATCGAGCGCTTCGCGACCGTCCTTGCTCGCAACCGAGTGGGAGACGTAATTGCTGTACAGATTCCATATGACGAGGGGCTTCTCGTGCTTCTCCCATCTGTTGAAGGGGTCTCCCCGGCGGCGGAAGCGCTAGCCCTGGCCCGAGCAACCGCGCGAGCAACCATGCGGCCAAGTTTCTTTTCTCAGCCCGACTGGCTCCCGTCTTACCCGCTCCCGGACGAGGATTCACTGCGCGATGAATTGGCCGGGCTCATCAGTAGGAGGGACAAGCTCTCAGAGAAGATCGAGGAGATCACCGAGAAGCTGGAGAAGGCCACGCGCTACAAGCGCATGCTGTACACGCACGGAAGGTTCAGCGTACTCCCCGCGGTTGCAGACTCGTTGCGCGCGCTTGGGTTTAAGGTCGAACAGTCTGGCCGCGATCTCATCGCGCGGTGCGATGAAGGTGACGCCATCGTCTCGGTCGCCGCGACTGACAGCGCGGCCGTGGACCTCCCCTCATACCGACACCTCCTCGATCACGTCGATCGAGCGCGCACAAGCGGTGAGGGGCCTGAAAAAGGGATCCTCGTGGTGAGCGCCTCCTGCGCGATCGATCCCAAGCGTCGACCGACCGAGTTTACAACCGAAGTCCTGCGCGGCTGCAAGTCACAGGGATTCTGCCTTCTCTCCACTTACTCACTGTACAAGCTCGTGCAACGTGTCCTTGCATCAGACAAGAAGCGAAAGCCAGATGCAAAGGAACTCTCAGGCATACGCAAGGCCATTGTCGAGTGCGATGGAGAGTTTCGCGGGGTATCGT
Source organism: uncultured bacterium (assembly GCA_913009415.1). Taxonomy (GTDB): domain Bacteria; phylum Bipolaricaulota; class Bipolaricaulia; order UBA7950; family UBA9294; genus M55B144. The sequence continues at coordinate 7,850 of CAJVYM010000082.1, read as the reverse complement.
AGGCGTGTCGTACATCGTCGCTATATCTCTATTCTTCATAGTTTTAACTGCAATCGCCGCCGGGTTGTTTGCTCGATTGATGCGCAGGGAAGCGCTCGGCCAGCACATCCGCGATTACGGCCCGCAATTGCACGAGAAAAAGAGCGGAACACCGACGATGGGGGGAGTAGTCATCATGGCCTTGTGGGGGATCGCTATTGGAATCTTCCATAAAGACATCTCTCAAGACACCCTGTTCATATTCTCAAGTGCGCTCTTATTTGGCGGAATTGGCCTGCTTGATGATCTGCTTTCGCAGATCCACCGACGATCTCTGGGCCTGTTGCCACGTCAGAAGATCTTCCTTTCGCTGTTCGCCACGTTCATTCTGTTTCTTTTATTTCCTTTCCTATCGCGCGTTCCGATCATGATCCCATTTTCTCATCTAACCTTTATCCTGCCGCGAGCGGCCTTCTTCTTTCTCCTGTGCGGAGTAATGCTATCGACGACGAACAGTATGAACCTGACGGACGGGCTCGACGGGTTGGCTACCGGTACGTCGATCATCGTTCTAGCAGGCTACACGATCCTGTTTCACGATCACGGAACACTGACGACGATCCTGCCGTTGATCGGGATCCTGATGGGATTTCTGTGGGTGAATACCTACCCAGCGCGCCTCTTCCTGGGAGACGTCGGCTCGTTCGCCCTCGGGGGTGCGATCGGAGCGCTCGCGCTCAGCACGGGTACAGAGCTTTGCCTTGTGTTCCTTGCCGGGTTGCTCGTCGCAGAATCGGCCTCCGTGATCGTTCAGGTAACCTACTTCAGGCTCACGGGAAGGCGGATCTTCAAAATCAGCCCATTTCATCACCACTTCGAGGTTGCCGAGGGAATCGATTATCAATATTTCCTTCCCAACATTGAATGGCCAGAGCCGCAGATTGTGACACGCCTATGGATAGCACAGATCATACTCGTGGGGATCGGTATTCTCGCTGTCTACCGTTGAATAAAAGTTTTTGCTACAAGAAACTAAGACAGACCACAAGATTAAACAATGAAGCTAGTTAATATGCCAATCAGTCAAACCTCTTAACGCTTTGCCGGAGGTGGGACTTGAACCCACACGAGGTGTGATCCTCACAGGATCCTGAATCCTGCGCGTCTGCCAATTCCGCCACTCCGGCTCATTTCTCTGTAACAAGGAAGTTTAAAGAGAGGCTTTCGCCCTGTCAAGGAAAACAGGGTTTCGTATTGTCTTGAGGGGGTGCTTGAGAACATGGTGCGTAATAGAGAGCCTCTGGCAAAGGCATGAAACAGTGATGCACAATGAGTGGCGAGTCATTAAATGGCAGAAAAGGCAGTTCTTGGCGATCTTGGAGGGCTTGAGCAAGTGACAGCAAGCGGGCGCAAGGATGCTCTTCTCGAGAACGTCGCAGACAAGCTGCGACGCTACCAAAGCGCCCTTACATGGCGTTTTTACGTAGCGTCGGAGCTCGCCTCCGACGTTTGACAGTGGGATACGGAGAGGCTCATGCAAAGAACGCAAAGAGAAGATGTAATGAGACAGGACTCCCCAGGTTGACGCTGTAAGCTGAAAGCTGATACTGCCTTGGCAGGTTTCGACGAGTGAACACGAGCGGGCGAGAGGGAGCTATTCTAGTTATTTGCGATTAAGAGCTCGTTACCCACTCTAAACAGCAAAGAGCCGAAAATAATGCTCCCGCGCCAGGCTACTATTTTCTCTAGTGCTCACACCACGCGGGGAATTCCCCTCGGAACCCGCGCAGACGTCCAAGGTCGAGCTTTGCACGCAGTACCCCTTCTTCTGTACCGAGAGATGCAACAGTTACGCCCCACGGGTCGACGACCATGCTTCGCCCCAGAAGCCGACCGCCTGTGCCACCGCAAGCGATAACATAGGCCTGGTTTTCTACCGCCCGCGCGTGACACAAGGCCGTCCATGCTTCCATACGTGTGATCGGCCACGCAGCCGGGACAACGAACACCTCCGCCCCCGCAGTGGTCATCTTGGAAAACAGCTCTGGAAACCGCAGGTCATAACATACAGCTATTCCCAGCCGCGCAATCGGTGTGGAAAAGGTTGCTAATGCACTTCCGCAGGAAAGCAGGTCGCGCTCCTGCGAGTGGTAAGATAGCAGGTGTGACTTGCGGTACCTGCCGATAAGGTCGCCATGTCGATCGAAAAGGAGTGAGGTATTGAAGTAACTATCGTCCTGTCTTTCGATGATGCTTCCTCCAACCAGGAATGCTGATAGCTTCCGCGCCTGTTTAGCAAGGAAGGTGGCTGTCTCGCCGGTTATCGCCTCCGACTTGATCTTGTAGAGCGAAAAATTGGAGTAGCCGAAGCGCCAGAGCTCTGGAAGGACGATGAGATCTGCCCCAGAAGCCTGCTCCGCGAGGAGATTCTCTATTCGACGCAAGCGAGTGGTATCGCTTTCTTCATCGCCCTTGAGTTGCAGTAAAGCCACATTTAGCCCGTCTTTATGTCTTGTCTCAACCATGTCTAACTTCAGTTTATCGAGCGATGGAATCTTGTGCAAACGGACCTCCTGAGGAGATTTGGTTTTTACTGTGATATCTGTTACAATAGCGGACGCTTGACCGTGTTATTGGGGTGATGGAAGGATGGAAGAAAAGAGACAAGTGCGGCAGTAAACTATGGTGAATGGGGGTGCCATGATTGACCTCAAGGATTTTCGCATCTTCTCCGACCTAAAGGAGAAAGAGATTCAAAAGCTACGCGAGAACACTCGCAAGATCAAATACGGGCGCGGAGAGAACATTTTTCAGGAGGGAGCACCTGCATTCGGTTTCTATCTTGTCTTTGAGGGGATGGTTAAGCTCGTCAAGCGCAGCATGCGCGCAAAGAGCCAGATCCTGAAAATTGTCGGTCCGGGGGAGCTCCTTGGCGAGACTACCCTGTTTGATAAGGGGAGCTATAATGCCTACGCAAGAACGCTTGAACCAGCGGTCATTGGCTTTATCGAACGGGGAGACTTCTTCTACTTCCTTGAGCGCCATCCAAAGACGATCTTTCGGTTGTATGGAAGGTTATCAGAGGAGCTGAAGGCTTTTCAGAACAAGCTTGCGGAGAGATCGTATTCCTCAAGCAAGGAACGTTTGGCTCGCCTGATATTGCACCTCGGGAGGAGCGGTGTTGAGCTCTCTCGTGCCGAACTGGCAGAGATGGCTGGGGTCTCTTCAAAGACGGCAATTCGTACGTTGAGTGAACTTGAGAGCCGTGGAATCATTGCCATAGAGAGCCGTAAGATCAAGATCTTGCGTGAGGAGTACCTGCAGAAGATCATGGAACCATTCTCCATCGACTTCAACCCCAGCCTTATTATCTAGAAGTTCGAGGCGTACGTACTTGGAGTGCGAGAAGAAGGTCTCCTATCGCGGTGATCGCTGTCCTTTAAAGTCGCCCGCAACGTATCTATAGTTATTCCAGACATTTGTCTTTGTCAGTGGAGGGCGATCATGCCCTGTTGACAAGGGTAGGCGACCAGTGACGAGCAGACTGAATAAAACAGAGAAGATCGTTATCAGTATTGTTACGTACGGCATGGCCATCTTGGCGGTGATTCTCCTATTTGTTTCAGGATTTCGCCCCACTGGCCTTGTCTTTGCCGCCCTTGCAGTCCCCCTTATCCTTGTTGTTACGGTACTGAAACTCAAAGGGGGGATCATCCTCGCGTTGGTGACAAGCGCAATCGCTGTTCCGTTTCTCATTTTCGAGCTACATGAAACCGCGTTATTCTTCGCCTTTCTTGTGATGTCTCTTGTTATCGGCGGAGGAATTGGGGCTGCCAACCAGCACCGCGAAGCGCGGAAGGAGCGATGGCGCCGATCGAAAACGCTTGACGACCGATTTGACGACCAGATATTCGAGGGGGCGCTGAACATCCTGCACTTCATCGATAAGGACGGAACGGTCCTCAAGAGAAACGAGGCGTCACGCTCGGTACTCGGCTATCCGACAAAACGCACGTTGCAGTTGTCAGAATACGTGCATCCCGACGATATCGATCAGATGAAGGCGGAGCTTCTGCGCCTATTCGAACGGGGGGAGGTCCGCGACGTTAAGGTTCGCTTCATCTCCCAGGATAGAAACATCATCCCGGTGGATCTACGGGCGACGCGTGTGACAGAGCGGGTAGGAGTGATGGACGCCAGCGACCTGCGACGCCAGGTGGAGCTGCAACGGCAACTGATGGAGACTGAGGCGCGCTACCGTTACTTGATCGAAGAGGCGGTCGATACCCTCGACTCGGGAATCATCATCTCGGACAAGAAGCAGCAGGTGGTCTGGGCCAACAAGACAGTCGGCGAGTTCTTTGGAATTGATCGTGAGCGACTGATCGGGATTGACATTCACCGCGCGTTTGATCGCTACGTCAATGTGTTCGATGATTCTCAGGAGCTACGTGCCCTCGTCGAGGAGGCGATCACCACGCGTGAACGGATCGACCCATACACGTGCCACGTTCGTCCAAGCATGGGGCGCGAGGAACGCATTCTGGAGTACCGCTCCATCCCCATCGAAACCGAGCGCTACAAAGGAGGCCGAATCGAGCACTACATAGACATCACCAAGATCAAGCAATTGGAGGAGGGGCTTCTAGAGAAGACCAAGAAACTTGAGAAGAGCAACGAGAAGCTTGAACAGTTCTCACATGTAGTCTCTCACGACCTCAAAGAGCCGGCACGCACAGTGGAAGCGTTCAGTGGCTTCCTCCTCGAAGACTACAAGGATAAACTCGACGAAGAGGGAGTGGACTACCTGGAGCGGATGAAGAAGGCCGCCGGGCGCATGCGCGAGCTGATCAACGATCTGCTGAAGTTCTCCAGCATCCACATGGATCGTGCGTCGTTCGAGCGGGTAAACACGCAGAAGGTATTGAAAGAGATCAAAGATGACCTGGAGGTGCGCTTGCGCGGCGTCAACCTGCAGATCGATGACGACATGCCCGTCGTGCGCGGGAGCCGCATCCGCATTGCCGAGCTGTTCAGTAACCTGATCATCAATGCGATCAAGTATAACGATAAAGCCCTTCCTACACTGCATGTGGGCTGGGTTAAGGAATCGAAGAAGAACGGTATGTTTACGTTCTTTGTGCAAGATAACGGAATAGGTATCGAAGAGCGATATCAAGAACGCATCTTCGCCATATTTGAAAAGTTGAACCCAAGAGAGGATTATGAGGGTACTGGCGCCGGGCTGGCGATCTGTAAACGGATCGTAGAGGAACATAAGGGAGAAATCTGGGTGGAATCGGATGTTGGAAAAGGGAGTACGTTCTACTTTACAATCCCCAAGGCAGATGCCAGGAGAGAGGTGGAGTTAAATGCTTAGCCAAGAAAAAATGAAGGTCCTTGTCGTTGAAGACAATCCTGATGATATCACCATCATCAAGCGCGCCATGCGTAAGAGCGAGATGAAGTGCGATCTGTCCTTTGCTCGTGACGGAGAGGAAGCAATCGACTTCTTGTGGAGGAGCAAGAGCGAGTACGAAGATGCTCCTCGGCCCGACGTGATCCTCCTCGACCTCAACCTACCCAAGGTTAAGGGCCTCGAGGTCCTGGCAAAGATCAAGAAAGACGAAAAGCTGCGGCGAATCCCGGTGATTGTCCTCACCGTCTCTGAGGCAGAGCAGGACATGATCAGAGCCTACGACAGTGGCGCTGCAAGCTATATGCACAAACCCGTCGACTCCAAGGACTTTGAGCGTCTCATCAAGACTGTCCAGGATTACTGGCGAATTGCACGTATCCCCTCGGAGTGATATCGCCTTGCTATGGTTTTAAGCGGACATCTGACCCAAGAAGAGTTTACCGACGCCTCATCCACGCGTACTGAACGTGCGATGTGCATAGCACCTCTGCCCTCGTTGTATGTCCTGCGCAGATCTATCCTCTTTCCAAGCTAAAGACAAGGAGCAAGAGATGGGCAAAGCGGGCTTAGAATCGGGTGTCCGACTTAACGAGAGAAGCTTGCTACCTCCTTACCAGTCATCGCCGTCGTCGAGAGCGCGGCGATCACGACCATCCCTTTGTTCTAGAGTACTACAGCCGCATGCTGTTCTTCGAGCGCTGATGAAAAAGATGCCGTAGGACAGCCAACGGTTCTTACCCCGGGAAGGTGGGTGCTAAGCAGCAGACCCACCTTCCCTAGCCCCTTTTTCTTGCTCAATGCAACTTCATCAAGTAGTCATATATCTCACGTGTTAGAGAGATAGCGCGTTGACGCTCAGTATCATCAAGACTAATCCCCGCAAGTGCGGCGAGCTCCCTCGCCTGTGAGAGAATTGCCGGTGGAACGATTCCTGCCTCATAGGGATGATCTTTTGGCCCAAGGAGAATTTCCCTCAGATTAGAATCGAGCTTGACGAGGTCTCGCTGTTTCAGGACCGTGCGCATGGAAAACGCGACGGCAAACTTCCACTGCTCACTTCCAGTGTAAGTATCCAGCATTGACGAGAATAGCCCCTCGAGTTCTTTATTTTCATCCGATATCGCGGCGAACAGGCCACCATCGGCCGCCTGCTTGAACGTGTCGAGATCGGCCACGGCAAGAGAGGCTATCACAGAGATCGTGTCATGATATCTTTGGCAGAATGTGCCGGTGGTCTGGCGCAAGTGAGCAATCCTAGTCACTTGCTCGATCCGCTGCGAGTCTGTCTGAGTGATAATCTCGACTTGCAGTGCACTGAGATCATCCCGAAACTGTGAGCAAGCTCCCCCAAGATCGGGAGGGATGACGATCTGCGTTCCCGCAAAGAGGAAGTTAGCATACGATTTATATAGGGTATAGAGCGGGGCAAACGCGGAGTAACTATCGGCAAAGTCCAATCCGACAGAGGCAGGAGAGGAGAGTGCACTCGCCGACGCCAACAAACAGAAAACGACAGCTAGAAGCATAATGTGTCTGGTCATGCCACTATTGTAGTCCACAAATCATTGCGGGCAAAGGAGCCTGTCCGACAAACCAACTTGCCTCTCTAGTACCAGATAAATATACTATCTGTATCTGATGGAGTTGGAGGTACGTGTGATGGCATACAACTTTCTACCATACGATGAACAACAGCTGTATCTACTTCCGGCATCGATTGTGGACTGGGTGCGAGACGACAGCCTGGCGCGGTTTGTGGGGGAAACAGTGGACCTGTTTGACCGTCGTGGTCAGCTAAGCGGATTCTACGAAGGCTACCGCAGGGACGGGTGGGGACACCCGGCATACCATCCACGGATGCTGGTGAAGGTATTGGTGTACGGCTACAGCATGGGGGTAACGAGTTCGCGCAAGCTAGCGGCGGGATGTGAGAACGAGGTAGCGTTGAGATACCTGACAGCGAACCAACAGCCGGACTTTCGCACGATCTCTGACTTTCGCAAGGATCATCTTTCAGCATTGGAGGCGCTGTTTGTTGAGGTACTGGGGTTATGCATAGAGGCAGGGTTAGTGAAACTAGGGCGAGTGGCGCTGGATGGGAGGAAGGTAGCAGGGAATGCGTCGTTGGATCAGAACCGGGACGAGGAGTGGTTGCAGGAAGAGGTAAGGAATCTACTGGCGGAAGCAGAGCGAGTGGACACGGAGGAGGACGCGCAGTACGGGAAGGAGCGGCGAGGTGACGAGCTACCACAGGGAGTGCGCACGCGGGAGGAGCGGAAGACGCGGCTGGAGGCAGCGTTGGAACGGATTGAGGAGAAGAAGCGCCAAGCGGCGGTGAAGCAAGAGAGGAAGATCGAGAAGCGGAGAACGGAAGAAGAGGAAACAGGGAGGAAGAAGCGCGGGCGCAAACCGAAGGACCCTGAGACGGCGGCGCTGGAGGCAGCGAAGAAGA
>CAJVYM010000081.1 GCA_913009415.1 uncultured bacterium | reverse complement strand
AGGCATTCAACGCCACCATTGCCAGGATTGTGCGCCGGGCATGTGGCTACCGTGACTTAGAATACCTCTACCTTAAGATCAGACAAGAGGCGATAACATTGTGATCAGCCATCCTGCGAAAGAGCCAAACTGTCCGCACTCGGGTTTGCCATGTCGCATGCCGCTTTCGCCGGTGCGGCTCTGGGGCTGTTGTTCGCTGTGATTGCGGCGATGATCCTTGGCCCGTTGTCTGAGGTCTCCCGATTGGACGCGGACACGATCATCGGGGCAATCTTTCCGTTGATGATGGCATTGGGGTTGATCTTCCTCAGCCTGGCGCCGAGTGCAGGCGTGGGAAATGGAGCCCTGTCGCTCCTGTGGGGGAGCGTTCTTGGAATAACAATGGGTGACGTGGCTAACCTTGGTATCCTTGCCGTGGCGTTGATCATCGTGCTTGTCGCGTTTGGCAAGGAGTTCTTGGCGATTCTTCTCGACCGCAAGCTAGCCGCCGCCTCTGGGATCAACACGCGCGTCTACTACTACCTGATCCTCTTCCTAACCGCCATTGTCGTCGCCCTGTCACTGCAGATCACCGGCGGATTACTGATCTACACATTGATGATCCTGCCTGCCTCAGCAGCATATCAACTGCTCTACGATATCAAGAAGGTTTTTCTGCTTGCTCCCGTACTGGGCGCCTCGTCGGCGCTACTGGGGTTCCTGCTCTCGCTCCTCGCGGATCTTCCGATTGGTTCATCGATTGCTATTATGGCGACGGGAGTATTCCTCGCCTCGATAGCCATTTCACCGAAGAGGCGACGAACACGCCTTGAGGGCAATCGCGCCGCGCCAAACCAAAGCCAGTAGATCGAGCTGTTGGAGGAAACGCAACACATAGCGCAGTTGGAAGGAGATGCTGGAGAAGATCAGGTTGAGCAGATGAACGCTCAATAAGCTAGTACTGAGATGGCACGATGGACCAATACACCACGTGGCTTGACATGACTGGGTGGTCTTCATTTCTTAGGTTCGAGTCGCTGCGTAGTCCAGGGACTCCTGTTTGAATGCCCCTAACGCACTCTCGATCGGCATCACTGGTGACTGCCCGAGGGGACAGAACGATGTATCCCGCATCATTCGGGCGACGCGAAGGAGGAGATCTAGATCCTGCTCGCTTCCTTCACCGGAGCAGAAACGGTCGAGAATGGCCACCAAGCGATCAGTGCCAATGCGGCACGGCGCACACTGGCCACATGACTCATGTGCAAAGAAGTGCAGGATCCCCCGCAGTAGCTCGACGATGGACGCATCCTCATTTAGAACGAGGATCGCTCCTGAACCGAGCACGGCTGAGTAATCGCGCAGGCTATCGTAGTCCATCCCCACATCGAGACCAGCCTCGTCGACGAATGCTCCTGCCGCGCCCCCGATTGACGCTGCCTTGAAGCCCTTCCCGTTGCGGATACCTCCTCCGTATCTGTATATGATCTCCCGTAGCGAAGTTTCCATCTCCACTTCGATCAGCCTGTGAAACAGAGGCGCTCTTCAGAGTTGTGCCAACAGATCGAGCTGCTGCGGGACGTTCAGGTTAGTGAACGAAACAAGGTCCTCATCAAAGAGCCTGATGTCTTCCTCGGGGATTGTACGCAATTGCAGATCCTCATAGGCGGCTGTCACCTTGAACACGCTGCGCGCGATTGTTGCGGCGATTGCGGGGATAGCCGTGCGTCGGTACGCGGCACACAACGGCTCGTAGTAGCCGTTGACGATCGGTACACACACGTCCACATTGCACGATCGAGAGAGGATATGTTCTACCAGCGGTGAGCGCACAAACGGCATGTCGCAAGCGATCACAAACGAGAGCTCCGTCTTCGCAGCGAGAATACCACTGTAGATCCCGACAAGCGGGCTATGCGCGTGACACAGATCCTTGACCACGCGAACGTTGTGGCTGGGAGGCGTCAAATTGCGGCCTACAACGAGCGTCTCAGTGAACATGGGCGAGAGCCTGGCGATAAGGTGCTCTATGATCGTCCCTCCACGGGGCTTAGGGAGCACATGCTTGGGGCGCCCCATCCGTTTGGACTCGCCGCCGGCGAGGATGATCAGCGTAGCATTCTCTCTCATGTGGTGATCCTCGCCTCATGTGAATAGATGTTCAGTCGTTCTCCGCGGACAAACCCGCACGGGCAAATCTCCTCGTTGCTGACGGATAGTGCGCCTTGCTGTTCAACGACGAGAAGGGCGTCTGCGACCACGAAGCGTTCACCAGAGAAGCGATGCATCGTCCGTATTGCTGTCGGTTCCATGCTAGATACGGAACGTGTGCCCACGAAACGGTCCTCGCGGCCACACGTGTATGCCTCCTAAACCTTCTTCTCGTCGCGCAGGTAGACGACCCAGTACAGAGTAGCTACAAAGAACGCTCCACCGACGATGTTTCCCAGCGTGACCGGGACCAGGTTCATCACCATTCCGCCGATCGTCAGGTGAGAGAGCTTGTCGGCGAGGCCGGCTGCAGTGACAATCGCTGTCTGCCCCTTTAGCGCGAGTCCCATGGGGATGAAGAACATGTTGGCGACACTATGCTCAAACCCACTGGCAACGAAAGCCATGATCGGGAAGAAGATCGCCCACACCTTGCCGATCACCGTGCGCGCAGATACGGCCATCCAGACAGCAAGGCAGACCAGCCAGTTACACATGATACCACGGACGAGTGCCTGCAGGAACGTGAGATTCACCTTGCTATTGGCAATCGCCAATGCCTTTGCACCAACGAGTCCGCCATCCGTCTTCCACAGGCCACTCCAATACATCAGGAGCACAAGCAAGAGCGAGCCGGCCAGGTTTGCGAAGTAGACGATCGTCCAGTTTCGCAGCAACTTGCTTACCCTCACCTGACGGTCGAGCACCGACAGGAAGATTAGATTGTTTCCGGTGAATAGTTCTGCGCCGGCGATGACGACGAGCATCAGGCCCACGCTGAACACTGCTCCCCCGATCAGCTTAGCCATCCCGACACCTAGAAAACTTGCCATATCGTGGGTAACCATGATCGCAAGCTGTGCGCCAAAGCCGATGTACGCCCCGGCGAAGATACCGAGGATTGTCAGTCTCAGCGCACTGTCCTGCGTCTTTGTAACACACACCGACCGTGTCAGCGTGTCAGCGATTGTCGCTGGATTCTTGCAGCTGATTTCCATCGATGCAACCTCCTTACATATAGGTCTTGCTACGCCTTCTCAATTTGACAGGCGGCCACCTTGAGTTCCGGGATCTTCGCCTTCGGATCCAGGGCGTCGTTGGTCAGCCTGTTCGCTGCTGCTTCGACAAAGTGGAACGGCACAAAAACCGATCCCTCCGCCACCTTCTCCGTCGCTTTCACCTTGGTTTCGATCTCGCCCCGGCGAGTGCGGACCTTGACCCGACCTTCATCCTTAAGGCCAAGACGTGCCGCATCGTTGGGATGGATCTCCGCGTACCCCTCGTTGACGAATGCATTCAGTGCTTCTGCCCGGCGGCTCATCGTCCCAGTATGGTAATGGAACAGAATCCGCCCGGTGGAGAGGATGAACGGGTACTCCTCGTCAGGGAGCTCGGCGGGCGGGATAAAGTCGACCGGGTGGAACCGACCCAACCCACGGCTGAACTTCTCCTTGTGCAGGTATACCGTCCCCGGGTGATCGTCGCTCGGGCACGGCCACTGCAACCCGTCGGGAACCAGGCGCGCATGGTGAATCCCGCCGTAGATCGGGGTAAGTCTTGCGATCTCGTCCATGATCTGCGCGGCGTTCTCGTAGTGCATCTGATATCCGAACGCTTCCGCGAACTTGCAGATGATCTGCCAATCGGGAACGGCCTCACCAGGAGCGTTGATGACCTTGCGTAGCAACAGTACGCGCCGCTCGGTATTGGTGAACGTCCCTTCCGTCTCGGCGAACGATGCCGCCGGAAGGACGACGTCGGCGAGCCTCGCCGTCTCACTCAGAAAGATGTCGCTCACCACGAGGAAGTCGAGGTTCTTCAACGCCTCCTCCACGTGGTTCAGGTTCGGGTCGGAGACCATCGGGTTCTCGCCCATGATGATGAGCCCCTTTACCTTTCCTTCCGCCGCCGCGTTCATGATCTCAACGACGGTAAGGCCAGCCTTCGGCGAGAGCTTGGCTCCCCACGCCTGTTCGAACTTCTCCTGCACGGCGGGATCAGCCACCTTCTGATAGCCAGAGTAGACGTTCGGGAGGGCCCCCAGGTCGCAGGCCCCTTGCACGTTGTTCTGTCCACGTAGCGGATTCACCCCGGTAGAGGCCTTTCCTATATTCCCGGTGATCATGGCGAGGTTAGCTGTGGAGAGAACGTTATCGGTTCCGGTGATGTGTTGCGTGATCCCCATCGAGTAGACGAGCGAAGAGGTCTCCGCCGTGGCGTAGATCCTCGCCGCCTCTCTCAGTTTCTCCGCCGGAATCGTGGTGATCTCTTCCACTTTCTCCGGTGTATACTGTTCGACAACCTTCTTCAACTCGTCGAACCCCTCGGTCCGCTCCCGGATGAACGACTCGTCTGCCAAGCCTTCGCTCAGGATGACGTTCATCATCCCGTTCATCCACGCAACGTCCGTCCCGTTCTTCTGTCGCAGCCATACGGCGGCGTACTTGACGAGGTCGATCCTCCGCGGATCGACGACGATCAATTTCGCCCCGTTATAGCGCACCGCCCGTTTGATCAGTGAGGCGATCACCGGGTGGGTCTCCGTGGTGTTGGAACCGGTGACGAGGATGCACTTGGCATACTCGAGCTCGGCGATAGAGTTGGTCATCGCCCCTGAGCCAAAGGCGGCTGCTAATCCAGCCACGGTTGATGCATGACAGAGGCGGGCGCAGTGGTCGACGTTGTTCGTTCCCACGGAAGCGCGCATGAACTTCTGGAAGAGGTAATTCTCCTCGTTCGTGCACTTAGCTGAGGCCAAACCCGCCAGGGTATCGGGCCCGTGTCCGTCCTTAATCTTAAGAAGCCGCTCCTTGATCACTGCCATCGCCTCGTCCCACGTTGCCGGCTCGAGGGTTCCGTTCTTCCGCACAAGCGGCGTCGTAAGACGATCGTCTTTTGTGAGGTAGGTATGCCCGAACCGTCCCTTGATGCAGGTTGACCCATAGTTGGGGATAACCTCTGCTCCGCGCACCTTCACGACCTCGTTATCCTTCACCCACATCTCGATCTGACAGCCGACCCCGCAGTAGGAGCAGGTCGTCTGGATCTTCTTCACCTCCCAGCTTCGCGGAGGGCGGAGGGGAAGTTTTTCTAAGATGGCACTGGTCGGGCAGAGCTGCACGCACTCTCCGCACCCATCGCACTCCGAGGTTTCCCACTCCCCCAGCCCGGCGACAACGACCGTCTCCAACCCGCGATAAGCGTAGCTCAGGACGCCTTTCCCCTGGATCTCATCGCACGCTCTAACACAACGGCCGCAGAGGATGCACTTGGATGGGTCATAGTTGAGAACTGGGGAGGAGAGATCAGGATTAGGGAGAACCTTCTCCCGGGCGATGAACCGGCGCGTGCGGTTGTCAAGGCCATAGCGGTAGGCTAGATCTTGCAACTCACAGTTGCCCGCCGATTCGCAGGTCATGCAGTCGCAATTGTGCTCTGAGAGAAGGAGGTCGATCAGCATCCGCCGCATAGAGTCTAGCTCCTCATCGAACGCTATTACCTCCATTCCATTTACAACTTCGGCCGTACATGCCGGCACCAAGCTTGGTCGACCGGCAATCCTAACCACGCACAGCCGACACGCTCCGCTGACGCTCACACGTGGATGGTAACAGAGCCCAGGGATATCAATTCCGTTGTCGCGGGCCACTTGTAAGAGGTTCGCTCCCTGCTCAACCTCGATCCTTTGCCCATCGATCTCGATTGCAACCTTTCTCGTCATTACCAGCCCCCCCTGCTATTCCTTTGCTCGCTTACAAACTCAGTGCAAAAACACTTCCGTCGCCCTTAAGCACCGTGTAACAGGTCCGCCCCAAGAAGGCTCGACCAAAGCTCGCGGTTTGCAAAGGCACATTACGGTCTAAACTATGTATCATCCCCATAATTACTTGCTTTTCCAGTGAGCTTCTGTATCGCGTCAAATGGGCAGACTTCCAGGCACGCCTCGCATCTAATACACAATGAATCATCTATAGAATAAGGTGGCTTTCCAGGGATACCTTGAATAGCCCCTGTAGGGCAAGCCTTGCGGCACAGATCGCACGCTTGACAAAGCTCGGGGTCGATCTTGATCTTATGCTGGACTAGGCCAGGACACACCCCTGCTGGGCAAGTCTTGTGGTAAATATGGGCCAGGTACTCGCCCTTGAAATAGCGAAGCGTAGAACGCACCGGGTTAGGGGCAGTCTGGCCTAGGGCACACAAAGAGGTAGAGCTAACCAGTTCAGCGAGCTCTCGCAGGCGCACGAGGTCTTCTTCAGTGCCTTCCCCACTAGTAATGTGCTCCAAGATCTGGAGCATCTTGGGAATCCCTATCCGGCACGGCACGCACTTCCCACAGGATTCCTCGGCAGTGAAATCCAAGAAGTACTTGGCCACGTCGACCATGCACGCGGTATCGTCTAGTACGATCACTCCACCAGAGCCCATGATCGCCCCGTGCTCGCGCAAGGACTCGTAGTCGATCGGCACGTCAAGGAGTTCCTCTGGCAGACACCCGCCTGAAGGCCCACCGATCTGTATTGCTTTAAGGCGTCGCTCATTGGGAACACCGCCCCCGATGTCAAAGATAAGTTCCCGGAGGGTGATCCCCATCGAAATTTCGATAAGTCCGGTGTGCTTTACCTTACCGGCCAGAGCAAAGGTCTTTGTTCCCTTGCTCTTTCCTGTACCATAACTGGCGTACCAATCACTGCTTTTCGCCATGATGATAGAGACGTTAGCGAAGGTCTCAACATTGTTGATATTGGTCGGCTTGCCCCACAAGCCGGATTGAGCGGGGAAGGGGGGACGAGGACAAGGCATACCCCTTCTGCCCTCCAGAGAAGCCATTAGCGCCGTCTCCTCACCACAGACGAAGGCGCCCGCTCCCTCCTTGATCTCTATATCAAAGTCGAGGCCCGAGCCGAGGATATTTTCTCCCAGAAACCCATACTCCCTCATTTGTTGTAAGGCGGTACGCAGCCGTTCCAGAGCCAGAGGATATTCCGCTCGGCAGTAGACATACCCCTGCCTCGCTCCGATTGCGTGAGCGGCAATGACCATGCCCTCGAGAACTGCGTGAGGGTCTCCTTCTAAGACAGAACGATCCATAAAGGCACCAGGGTCACCCTCATCTGCGTTGCAGATCAGGTATTTCTCCTTCTCTGGCGATTTGCGGCAGAATTCCCATTTGAGTCCAGTGGGAAAGCCAGCACCACCCCTCCCCCGTAACCCGGATTTCTTGATCTCCTCGATTACCTCCTCAGGCCTCATCTTGAGCGCTTTGGCTAAGCCCGCATAGCCGTTGTTAGCGATGTAATGGTTGATATTCTCTGGGTCAATATGGCCACAATTCCTCAGCACAAAGCGGACTTGGGGCTTGAGCGTGGGCAAATCAAACAGGCGTGGAATGCCCTCAACATCACCGTCGCCTATGGTTCCTAAAGCGAGATCAGGGCGGGGATTGCCCTTAATGAGGTAGCTATCGATAAGCTCGGATACAAGCTCGGGGGTGACATGATGGTAGCAAATGCGAGGTTGTCCCTTCTTGATTATATCAACCAGAGGCTCGGCATAGCACAACCCAATACAGCCAACTTGCATGATGACAGCATCTATACCACGCTTGGCTAGTTCAGTCTTGAAGGCTTCAAGCACATCTAAGGCCCCAGCGGACCGACCACAGGTGGCAGTACCAATAAGGATGCGAGGCCTTTCACCGCGCTCAAGAGCCTCCCATTCTGCCCTGGCCTTCTCCTTTATCTGCGCAAAGGTCATCTCAACTCCCTTGGTAGGTGGATAGAATCTCCCGCGCCTTGGCCGGCGTCACCCGGCTATGAACGGTGTTGTCGACCACCATTACTGGAGAAAGGGCGCAACAGCCGAAACAGGCAACTCTCTCCAGGCTGAACTTGTAGTCAACGGTTGTTTCTCCTGGATTAATGCCAAGCTCTTCTTGCAGGGTTTGCAACACCTGTGCCGCACCCCGAACGTAGCACGCTGTTCCTAAACACAGGCGAATGGTATGCTGCCCTACAGGGCTGGTACGGAAGAAGTGATAGAACGTAATTACCCCATATACTCGGGATAATGGCACACCTAGGGTTTGGGCCACCTCCTCCTGTGCCTCCTTGGGGAGATAACCTAGCTCCTCCTGGATCTCTCGCAAAACCTGAATAAGCTCTTGGGGCCGTCCAGCATAGGGTTCTATCAGTTCAGCTAGTTGGCTTGTCCGTTTCTCCACCACTACGCCTCCTTTGTCTTAAAGGACTTGCTCCAATTAACCCTCTCACTCCGCGAACCGCATCATGAATCCCGAGCAATTAACACGATGGAGGAATCCGTCCATTCTTAAGATATTCACCAGCACCTCCGATGAGCAAAAGATAACATTCTCTTCTGTCTTGCCTTGTTCGAATCCCGATTCCTTTATGGGTTTCTTCAAGCGAGTTCTGATTCTGCCTCTGATCTTATCACTTAGCTAGCTCTGTCAAGTATCAGATTGGTGAACCTTCCTTCATCGACTAAGCTAATTAGTTCATTCTTCCTGTATTAAAAGATCCGGCATAGACGTACGGCCATGCCGGTGAAATAGTAGATGCCTCCCAAAAGACTGGTCTTTAACAGTTGCACGCCTTGTTAAGTCGTCTCATTCTATCGCCTCATTCATCGGTTGTAGAGCCGCTTATCGGCACGCAGTATACACAGAGCAGCATGGAAAGGTCAAGTTGCAAACAGCACGCAAGAAACGCGGGCTACACATCTTGACAATTTCCTCCCTTCGAAGCGATTCGAGAAGCAGGGTTCACGGACAACAAGCAGCTGTATCAAAAGGACCAGACTTGTTTCATAGAAGATGAGCAGTAAGCTTATCCCTCGTTTCTCATGCAGGATGAAGATCAGCCTCACATTCCCCACCCCTCACAGGTTCTCTCGGTGTAATTTCTGATGCCGCGTGGTTTGCACCTTGTCTTTCCTCAGCAACGAGTCTTCGGTTAGTCCCAGAGCTTGCACATACTGCCGCTGTTCGGAGGTTAATGGGACAGTGAACTGCCACTCTCCGTCTGCCTCGACAACCAGCACCCCTTTGAACTTGGTTGTCATCATGAATGATGTCGGTGTCTGGGTGGGCTTCCTGTCCCAGCCGGGAACGACTGAATCTGTCCGCTTCAGGTGTTGACGCATCACGTGTTCCATGAGTCCTCTGTGTCAATATGAGTGAGACACCTGACCACCGTAAAATTAGTGTAGAGGGTGGAAAGGAGAAAGAGTTATGAATATCAATAGAGATACAGGAGCTGTAATGGTAGATTCTGGTCATCAGGGTA
>CAJVYM010000080.1 GCA_913009415.1 uncultured bacterium | reverse complement strand
GATTCAATTACACTGTGGACCTTCATTCTTAGGATCTGTGTGATGGACTAGCGGCAGTTACGGTCGGAGTGCCAAGGCGCTGATACCGCCTCGTTAGCAGTGGCAATGCACGAGAGAGGCTTTTCATTTGCTGCAAGAATCGGGCTGGGCCTCTTGACAGCCTTGACAATGCCATTGAGCGCCAGACGAAAGATCTCTACCGATTGCTGCGCTTGGACTATCCATGTGATCGCGAGGCGGGTGTATGAAGTTAAGAAATCCTATGAATGAAGGACCGGCCCATTGATGTGGCTACAACTAGATGCGGTACTTGTCCTTGCGCTTCTGGAACGCCTCAGCGCCGCCATCAAGAATATCACAGGCGTGCTCACGTATACCGGCAGAGTCGAGCACCAGTTTCACTCTCGGATCTTTCGGCTTGCTGTGTTCAAGAGAGCCAGTTAAGTACGCAAACATCTTGTTGTCCTTGTTGGGGCGGTCGTCACCGTGGCGATTTGCAACGATGATCTCTTCAGAGTCGGCACCGATGACCAAGTTGGCATCGTGGCTGACCATAATGATCTGGCGCTCGCGTTTTCGCTTCAATAGGTCTTTGACAATGGTATCGCAGACTGAACGACTATCGAGATCATCCTCCGGCTGGTCAATCAGGAGCGGCCACGGTTCGTCAGACTCGGCAAGAATCAGAATCAGTGCAAACAGCGCCTGTTTGCCCGGCGTCATTGATGACTTACGGAACCCACCGATGCGATCGCCTTCCAGAGATGCGACAAAGCGCACATCCTTTGTTGCCGTCAGGACTGCTTTCGTCAGGGCGACAACATCTTTCCCTTGGTTCAGCTTCTGCTTTCCCGCACCCATATACTCAACGAACTTGCCAGACTCCGTAAGCGCTTTACCTAGATTCACGCGCTTCTGGTCCACAATGTAGGGGCTGGCTTCGTGCTTATTGAAGCCGCTGGAGACTCGATCAACATCCTCGGGGGCGTAATCGACCTCAATGGTGAACGTCATGTCTTCAAACGGGTGGTTTACGCCGTTGAAGTCATCGGCAAGTGAGTTCAGCAGTAGATCACGCGCCTTAATGTCGTCATCAATTGAGGACAAGAACTCGATTTGTTCCTTCCGTTTATTCTTGGACGAGGTCACCTTCTTCTCGATTTCAGCTAGAGCCTTCTCCTGAGCGTTCAGATCCTCAGCTAGGGCAACAAGCAGAACGTTCGCATCGTTCTTCTCGATCAATTCCTTGTTGTCGCTGCGAAACCGCGTGTTCGTTTCAATCAGCTTCCCCTGTTCAGTCTCCAGAGCGGCACGGTAGGCCGTGAGACACAACTTCACATTGGTGAGCAATGGCGGTTGTGCAGTGTCAAGCAGAGTCTGGAGTTTGGTCTGCAATGCGTTCGGCATTGTTGCAGGCGTAGGTGTCATGCTGACAATGACAGCGACTTGGTCAGTCGCCTCGTACAGTCCTTCTTCGGCACTGGGCACAACATAGAAATCCAGGTCTCTCTGCTCCTGCTCGATCTCCTTGAGGCGTGTTTCGTTCTTGCTGATGTCGCCTAACAGTTGTTGATAGCGCTGCACTTCTTCGGCGGTTAGAGCTGAAGCCTCTCGCAGGGTCCGAATCTGCTCACTTAATCCATTCTGCCGCTCAGTGATTGCCTCCCGATCTCCAAGGCCACGAATCTCCTCAGTCAGCGTTCGAAGATCTTCAGCCAGCGTGAACCAATCCTCTATAGCTTCACGAATGGACATATTCCGATCTTCTACATCAACCTTCATCTTCCGGAACCTTGTTTTGAAGTTGGGGTCCTTCCGAAACACGACAGGCTTAATCGTGGCTGTAATCTCGTCCGGTCGTGCGCTGATCGGGTAGAGGGAATTCTGAGGAATGTAGATCACTCGCCCGGTTGTCGCCTCGGATGCTGCCCACTCGACTCCGTACTCAATGTTCTTGACATCTGCCCACGTTATCGATGCCCCCGGACCAACCTCGCTCTCATCCATACCGGTAGCCTCAATCTGTTGTCTTTTAGCATACTCGGGATCAACTGCGTGCGCCACGTAAGCGAGCAGGGCCGACTTCCCTGATGAGCGACTGCCGATGATCGAGTTGAGGCCAGGGTTGAAGACCACTTCGCTCGGAAAGTCATTCGAGTCTGTGAAAGTGATTCTTGAGATAACCTTGTAAGGCTCCTTCTTGTCCGGCGCGATGGCCTGAATTCTTGCCCGCTCGGAGGGCTCAATCAGAGTTTGCCGAAGACCTTCAAAGGTCAAATCTGCCTTGACCCAAGTCGCGTGCTTCTCGTTGTCGCCTTTCACTTCGGCGCCCAACCACGCCTCTAGGTCATCGAAGCGATGTGCATCACAGCCAGTGAAGACCGGTTTTGGGGGCGTCTGTTGATCATCGGCTTCGAGTCGTTCCGAGTTCAGGAAGTAATTCCTGTTCGAAGGGTTGCCAAAGAAAGCGTCTGCAAGTTTGTCTGTTTCGTCGGCGAGGTTCATTTTGCGCTTGCTACCAGAGTTAGCGCGAATACCGTTGTTGTTAGCGGAGGCAATCAAGATCAAGTAGTCTGTAGCAACCGCCTTCTTTCCAAAAGTGCTCTCAATGGCAGCCTTGATGTCATCGCGCGAGACCGTCGCTTTCCGAAAATCCTCTCGAGTCTTCAACTGCGCGCAAGATTGCTTCTTGCCCTCGTCGCTTGTTGTCTGGGTCTTGAGCTCTCTCAGGAACTCATTTGCCTTCTCACGAGAAAGAGTAGGCCGAAAGATGACATGCAAATCGATGACTTCCGTGGCGCGATTTACGGATTCGTTCAGTCGCAGCTCAAGATTCGGGAAGAAGACCTTCTCGGAGTTGGGGTAGAAATGGTCATACTTCTCCTGGAAGACAAAGAAGCCGTCGAGTGAGAAGTAATCAGCTATGCCAAGCGCGTCCACATCGGAGTCATGGATCACCTGGCAGAAGCGGCCCCAGTCCGGTTCTCCGTCCTTGAGCTTATAGCCGTCGCTCAGTTTGGTGCCTGGCGGATGAAGATGGAGATCCCATTTCCTCCACTCCGAGCCCCTCGCAAAACGTCTCATGCACTCACATCCTCCCTAGCGCTAGTACAATCACATCCACGCGGTACACAAAGACAACTCCGCGTCGCTTGAACTCCTCCGTTGAATCTTCACCAGTGTGTAAACCGGTGGTATACCCCACTACAAGCTTCCTACCACGATGAGCGGGTCACCCTATTCAGCCTTCCTTTGCTTCCCGTATATTGTCATGGGCACTCACACAGGACACCCTATCAATTGGCGGCAAGAAAGTCAAGTTCATGAAAAGGTGCAGGTCAAGGCTTCATATAGACTGTCAGATGGATACTCCCAGCTAAGGGAGTGAGGAAAGCGGAGAACCTTTACGAAGCCAGCGCGTGCTTGACATGAACTAGTTTATAGCATAAACTTCTCTCCAGAATAGTTGGGGAGGGAACATGAACGAGATTACGAAGACACAACAACGCACACGCAGTTACTGGTACAGTGACGGGATAGCCGAAATAGTGGGTGGGGTCGCTTTCGTATTGATTGGGCTGCCCCTGTACGCAGCCGCACGGACTGGCATCGAGATGCTTTCTACGCTTCCGCTGATTAGCATGATCTTGCTCTTCCCTTTGAGCGCACGCGTGGTCCGTTATCTTAAGGACCGCATTACTCACCAGCGTACTGGTTATGTAAAATACTCAAGACCTCCTATGAGTCGACAGCGAAAAGCCTTGATCTTTAGCATTTTGATTGCTATCTCCGTTGCGATAATCGTCATTTCCAAAAGTAATTGGACGTTGAATGGCATGCTGGGAAAATCCATACTGCTCGGGATGGGGTTCGGAATAGCAGGTACTTTTGCAGTTCGTGTCTGGAAGATGCAAATGCCACGCTTCTTCATTGACGCAGCAACTGCCTCTGGCCTTGTGTTGGCATTAGGATTTGTGGGTGCAGGCTTTATTGAAGGGGTTGGCCTGTTGTTGTCTGTCCTGGGGGTAATTTCTGCTGTGATCGGTATGATCGTCCTGTGCTCATACATCAGACGACACCCCAAGGTGCCCGTGGAGACAGCATGACAGGCTTTGACTTTTCCGGAGATCCCGATCGCGTCATCCATGAACCAGCCAGACTCAAGATCATGGCAGTGCTTTCAGTCGTTGAAAGCGCGGACTTTATGTACCTCATGCGTGAAACGGGTTTGACGCGCGGTAATCTCTCGGTTCAGCTGACACGGCTTAAAGACGTTGGTTACATAAGGATCTCTAAAGAGTTCGTGGGCAAGTCTCCGCGCACAACTGCTTCCATGACAGTGGTGGGCAGAAGGGCGTTCGACAAATATAGAGCCTACTTGACCGACATTCTCCGGGCGACATCCAGTTGATCTGTTAAAGTGATGTAGAGCGCGATGTAGGGCCTGAGAAAAAGGGGCGGCCATACAGGCCCGCCCCAACAAACAAAGAGGAAGGATAGTTAGCCGGATACAGTCAGCACAGGCACGATCTGGCAGTCTTTTACCTGCCAGATCTGAATCTTGCTCGTCACTCCGCCGGTGGCGTTGAAATCGATGTCGCCGGAGACGCCTTGGTAGTTGATCTCCTTTCCCTCCTTGAGAAGGGAGATTGCCTTTGCCCACTCGCCATAGTAGACCTTCTCTCCCGATGGGTTGGCCACCGCGCGCAGGTTGTCACGGATCGCCTCTCCGGTCGCCTTGCCCGCACGTTCGATCGCCAGAGCAACTGCAATCACAGCATCGTATGCTTGATAGTAAAATGGAGGGCAGTTGACCGAGCCGAATTTTGCCTTAAATGCGGCATCGAACTGATCTACATTGAAGCCGGTTCCAGCGGGAGCTGTTCCGAATGCCCCCTCGATCGGTCCAGGCTGATCGGCTGAGAGGCATCCCGGTCCTGGAGCCACTTCACTTCCAGCCATGGAGGAGCCAAACAGGAATTTGCCTTGGTATCCAGCCTCTATCGCTTCCACGATCTGCTTCCGTCCGTCGATGGCGTACGAGATCAACAGAAGTGCGTCGGGGTTGCTTGCGATTGCCTTTTCTACCTCGCTTCGATACGAAGGCTTGTCTTGATCGTACGGTACGAAGGCAGCGACCTTGCCCCCAAAGCGCTCGAAATTCTTCTTGAACCCATCGGCCAGGTCCTTGCCATAGGCGTTGTTGACGAAGATCACCGATACGTTGCTGTGGTTGAGCAGCAGCGCCAGTCGCGCGAGCACTCTTCCCTGGACCTCGTTTGACACGATCGTGCAGAAGACATAATCGTTGTCGTTCAGTGCGGCGATGGCAGCCGAGACGGAAACCGGGGAGACGAGGACAACATCGGATGGTATGGTGACACTAGAGACGGCCAGGGTCACGCCGCTGGAGTAGGCTCCGATGATCGCGGGAACGCGATCGATCTCTATGAGCTTCTTTGCCGCGTCGCGACCGACATCGGGAGAACTCCCCGTGTCTCGGATTACGAGTTCGAGCTTCTTGCCGAGGACTCCTCCGGCGGCGTTAATCTGTGCAACAGCCAGCTTGGCCCCATCGAGGATCGGCGGCCCGTACGGGGCGATTGCCCCAGTGAGCGGTACCAGTGCCCCGATCTTTATCGTATCCTCTGCAATTCCGGCGAGACCTACACCAACAACCAGTCCAACAATAAGCAAAGCAATAATTCTTTTCATCATTTTCCTCCTAGAGTGTAGTGATATTGTTATCATTTTAGAGCTACTAACAGGTACATCATTCTATCACCCCCACACAACAAAAAAAGACCACAGGATTATCCTGTAGTCCGAACGCCCACCTTTACCTAGCTATAAAAACGCTAGATCAGGTGGACACAGCCATCATCATGCTGAGCTGAACGAAGAAAGAGGAGTCGCACGCGCGGCATTCACTTGCACAAACTCGTGAGGTTCCTTTTCTCCTATCCATAACAATTGCTACCATAACACAGATCACAGTGGTTGTCAAGCGTACGTCTGACCCCAGATTCGTTTGTGCGGCTATTCCATCATTTTCTCTTCCAGCTCCTCCCAACGGGCGAATAGCTCGTCCAGCTCACGCTGTGCCGCATTATGCGCTTCGTACACCTGCTGCAATTTTTCATGCTCGCTCACCACTGCTGGATCTTCTATCTCTATTCGCAGGCGCTCTACCGTTTCTTCAGCAGAGAGGATGCGCGATTCCATCCCCTCCCATTCCTTTTTCTCCATGTACGTCAGCCCTGAGCGCTTGGGTCGGACCGGCTGTTTATGGCTTGCTGCCTGCTTTACGGCGGGTGATTTGTTCTCTGTTCTGGCTGCCTCTGTCTCTTGCCACTGGGTGACACTGCCGTAGTTACCCCATCTTCCATCGCTGTGCAGGCCGATGATGTCGGCGCAGACGCGATCGAGCATGTGGCGGTCATGCGTGATCAGAACGACCGCACCGGGAAAGTCGATCAGCGCGCGTTCGAGTACCTCGATCGACTGGATGTCGAGGTCGTTCGTCGGCTCGTCGAGCATGAGTACGTCCACCGGTTCACGCAGCATCATCGCCATCATCACTCGCGCTTGTTCTCCGCCGGAGAGCTCGCCGACCGGTATCTCCAACTGATCGGCTCGGAAGCCGAAGCGCATCGCCCAGGGGATGATGTGCGTGCTACGCCCCAGGTAGGAGACCGTGTCTCCACTCGGGGCGAGTGCCCGGCGCAGCTGCTCTTTCTTATCGAGCTGCTCGCGCTGTTGGTCGAATAGGGCGATGCGAAGATTGGTGGCGTGCTTCACCGTCCCTGCATCGGGGGACAGCTTTTCTGCTAGCACACGCAGCAGCGTGGTCTTGCCGGAGGCGTTGTTTCCGGCTATGCCGAGGCGCGAATCGCGGGTGACAAACACGTCGAGGTCGCGGAACAGGATCTTCCCGCCGAGTTCCTTGGTGATGGCCTTGGCCACGATCAGATCGTTTGTCTTGCGCCCGGTGGAGCGGAAACCGATCTCAATATCCGCCCCCTTTTGCTGACGCCGTTTTACCTCGGAGAGCCGCTCGATCTTCTCACGCGCTGCGTCGACACGATAGGTGGCCTTTGTTCCCCGTGCCTTCGGTCCGCGACGCAGCCATTCCACCTCGCGGCGGACTTCACCTGCGAGTGCGCGTCGCTCCTCATTCTCCGCTTGCAGGAACGCCTGCCTCTTTTCGAGGAAGTCGCTGTAGTGTCCGCGGACGCTGAAGAAACCGTCGCGATAACGGGGGTTGATCTCCACGATGCGATCGGTGACCCGCTCCAGGAAGTAGCGATCGTGAGTGGTAACGACAAACGAGATCCGCGAGCGTTCGAGGAAGTGCTCCAGCCAGTCGATCCCCTGCAGATCGAGGTGGTTCGTCGGTTCGTCCATCAGTAACAGGTCGGGTTCCTGTACCAGTTGACAGCCGATGGCCAGCCGCTTGCGCCAACCACCGGAGAGGCTCTCCACGAGAGCGCTCCCATCTTCGAACCCCAGACGACGCAGCATCTTGCGTGCGCGCACCGGACGCTCGTAGTCCTCCATGGGTAGGGAGGAGAGCGCTTCGAGCAGCATCATTTCTACGCTCGCCCCGGCTGGGAAAACGTCGATCTGGGGGAGGTAGGTGACGTGAGCCCCTTTGGCGCGATCGACAGAGCCGGAATCGGCTTTCTCGATGCCGGCGAGGATGCGCAAGAGGGTCGTCTTGCCCGCTCCATTGGGCCCGATCAACCCCACCCGTTCCTCCTCGTGGAACGTGAGCGATAGCCGATCGAACAGATCGTGCGAAGCATACGTCTTACTCAGCTCTCGCGCAGCAAGTATCGCTCTCAACTAGATCTCCTTCAAGACACCGAAAACTACCCTTCCTTTCTTCTCTTCCTTTCCCTCTTTAATTTTCCCTTCGCTTAGCGTTCTTTGCGTGAGGAAAAGCTTCTTCGTTCTGCATTCCGAGTTCTCCGTTCCGCATTTCGAGCTCGATGTTCCGCGTTCCGCGTTCCGCTTTCTCTCTATCGTACGAAATCTGCGTCGCTCTTGCCTGCTTTCTTGTCGCGATGCAGATCGCCCGTTACGATAAACCTATGACAGCGTCAATTCACGTGGGCACTTCGGGCTACAGCTTCAAAGACTGGCTGGGCGCGGTCTATCCAGCCAAGATGAAGGCGGGAGAGTTCCTCTCTTACTATGCCAAGATGTTCGACTGCGTAGAGATCAACTCCACCTACTACCGCGTCCCATCGCCGTCGATGTTTGAGGGCATGCTAAACAAGGTCCCTTTAGATTTCACGTTCATCGTCAAGGTGCCAAAGGAGATGACACACGACAGAGAGAAGTTCGCTTCTGTGCTCTCGCCGTTCATCACAGGGATCGCTCCGCTGATCGATGCAGGTCAGTTGGGAGGGCTGCTCGCCCAGTTCCCCTACTCTTTTAAGGCGACTTCAGAGGGAAGCGATTACCTCAAGCGTCTCTCGGACGCGTTCGTCTGTCGCGATATCCCGTTGAACATCGAGTTCCGTCACGAGAGCTGGTACACCGAAGCGACCTACGCCATGCTAAAGGGGCTGAGCTTGGGGTTTGTGAATGTAGATCTTCCCCTCCTTCTGGGCCTTCCGGGAGCAAGCAACGTTGTGACATCGGACATCGCCTACTACCGCCTGCACGGGAGGAACGCCAAGGCGTGGTGGGATCATCCAACACCGAGCCATCGCTACGACTACCTGTACAGCGCTGAACAGCTTGAGGAGTGGGCACAGCGGATCGAGGATGCTGCACCCAAGGTGAAGGTGAGTTACATCTTCAACAACAACTGCCACCTCGGCCAGAGCGTGGTGAATGCCCTTCACCTGCATCAACGGCTCGGCCTCCGTAAGCCGACGCTCCCGCCCGGCCTAGCACCGAACATGTTCGAGCCTTCCACCGAGGAACTGATTATGCAGATCAAAGAGCGAATTATGCAGAAGTAAAAAACGGCTCTTTGTTGCTTAGAGTGGGTAACGAACTCTCAACAGCAAATGCTAGAATAGCCGTCCTCTAGTCAGCTCGTTGA
This sequence comes from uncultured bacterium, assembly GCA_913009415.1. GTDB lineage: Bacteria > Bipolaricaulota > Bipolaricaulia > UBA7950 > UBA9294 > M55B144. The sequence continues at coordinate 466 of CAJVYM010000080.1, read as the reverse complement.
AACCCGACAAGACAGTATCAGCTTTCAACGGTCAGCTTACAGCCATCAGCTTTCAGCATCAATCTAGGGAGTTCTATCTCATCGTCGCGGTAGGGACACCCGTCACCGGGTGCCCCCCGCACAGATCCGGACGTGAGGAATCACGCTCATCCGGCTCCTACCTCGGGTTGATGACGCGGAGGCGTTTTGCGCCTCCCGTACTCACGTGTGCCTGGCATGACGCACAGGCCGCAGTTCCGGGTATTGCCTGGGACAGTATGGTCCGCCGTTACCGGACGGAAGGACGACGCCAACAAGGCAAGGGCATTACCAGAGATGGGATGTCTGAAGGAAGCATGAGAGTCTTTTCTCATTGGAAGATGAGCATGAGCGCGTGAGTGGTTAGGTCAATATACCCGGTTTGGAGAAGGAACGAAAGAGCGCGGTCTTCTTCTCCTGCACGAGCTTGGCATACTCAGTATCGCTG
>CAJVYM010000079.1 GCA_913009415.1 uncultured bacterium | reverse complement strand
ACGAAGTCATTGTAAATCTGATCGCCAATACGACGACTCATAAAGGACTTACGATACAAGCTGAACTCGACACCAATCTTTATCCGAAGGGAATGAAAGTTACTGACGAAGAACTTCGGAAAATAAACATCAAGAGGGCTACATTTCATGGAGAATGGAATTACACGATCTTCTCTATCCCATCAAAACGTTCAACTTAATTATGGACGGCTCCTGAGGCCCCGATTGGTGGCCCATTCTCGCAGATCGACGAGATCCGTTCAACCGTTCGTCACGCGAATGTGTGCATGGTTTGGGGTAGAGGCAAGCTAGCCATACAGTGGCAGGGATTGCGGATGTAGTCCTTTGGAGTACGGAATCCATAGGCCTTGTGACTGATCACTTTCGCCTTGTTGTTGAGCCCTTCCACGGGGCCGTTACGGATGAGCACGGTGAAGTAGTTCATCAGGCCCTGTTGGTGGCGACGAAGCCAGGCGAAGTCTCGCATAGGAGTTGCATTCACGTCTATGATGGAATTAACTTCTCTGACGCAAGTAACATATAGATTCCTCAAAGAGAAAATCCTAGACCCAGTGACGAAGACTTGCTAGCACGGATGATGCCTATCACACGCTTAGGTGATCGGATCTTCCGATCATTCATTCTCTCAATAAGGCCTAGTCTCCAGTGACGCGTTCGACGACGAGCTCCGGTGCGCTGACCTCTTTGTCACCGAGCGTATATGCCTGCGCGACCATCGCTCCTGCCTGTTCCAGGTTCGCTTCGTTGTTCACATGCAGGATGGCAAGCGGCTCACCCTTGTTCGCATGTTCGCCGACCTTGCGCACGACCTCGATTCCCACCGCTGGATCGATTACATCGTCCTTGGTGAAGCGACCGGCTCCGAGCAGGTTCGCTGCCCGCCCGATCGACAGCGCATCGAGGTTTGTTACCACACCGTTTCGTGGTGCGGGGATCTCGATCTGCTTGCTCGCTGTTGGGAGAAGATTCAAATCGTCCACGACGGCGGGATTTCCACCCTGGTTCTTCACCATCTGGACGAACTTCTCCAGCGCTGAGCCATCGTGCAGAAGTTTGCGCAGGTGTTCCATCGCCTGAGAGTGATCACTGATCTTGCCGGAGAAGATAACGAGCTCGGCTCCAAGGGCGCAGCACAGGTCTTCCAGGTCCTGTGGGCCGTGCCCTTTCAGGGTATCGATCGCTTCACGTACTTCGATCGCGTTTCCGACCATTCGCCCCAGAGGTTGCGACATGCTGGTGATCAACGCTGAGATCTTCCTGCCGAGGTGCACTCCGATCGCAACGAGCGCCTGCGCCAGGTGGCGGGAGTCCTCCAGTTTCTTAAGGAACGCGCCCGATCCGGTCTTTACGTCGATCACGATCCCCTTTGCCTCGCCGGCGATCTTCTTGGACATGATCGAGGAGACGATCAGCGGGAGCGAGTCAACGGTCGAGGTGACATCGCGCAGCTCGTACAACAGCCGATCGGCGGGGACCATGTCCGCGGTGTGATCGGCCAGGGCGAGGCCGGTGCGCTCGACGAGACCAAGGAATTCCTCGCGCGAGAGGTCGGTGCGGAATCCTGGGATGGACTCGAGTTTGTCTATCGTCCCTCCGGTGTGCCCCAGCGATCTTCCCGAGAGCTTGGCCACGGTCAGTCCCGCGGCAGCGAGAAGGGGGATGAGGACGAGCGATGTCGTATCCCCTACTCCTCCGGTGGAGTGTTTGTCGACCGGGAAGCCCTTCATCTTCGACAGGTCAAGCATCGTCCCGGAGTGGGCCATCACATCGGTCAAGATCGCTGTCTCTTCGTCATCCATCCCCTTGAAGTAGATCGCCATCAGCAGGGCGGAGACCTGGTAATCGGGGATCACGCCACCTACGTATCCATCGATGAGAAACTGGATCTCCTCGCGGCTGAGCTTCTCTCCATCGCGCTTCTTTCTGATCAGGTCGACTGTTTTCATGGCGCGCTAATTCTAGGCCACTTGGGACGCTCTGTCCAATTTCTGAATCCTGCCTTGCTTGCTAGCAACGGTGGAATGTATAGTTTCCGATCATGAAACCATTTTCGTGTGAGAAACCGCTTGTTGGCATGATTCATCTTGCTCCCCTTCCCGGTAGCTACGGCTATGCCGGCGAGGGATTGGGCAGGATCCTGGAGAAGGCTCGCCGCGATCTTGATGTTCTACAGTCGGGCGGAGTGGACGGGGTGATCGTGGAGAACTTCGGTGATGCGCCGTTTGCAAAGTTCGCTCCGAAGGAGACGATCGCCGCGATGACGGTCATCGTGAGCGATATCGTTAGCGCGGCGCGGGTTCCCGTGGGAGTGAACGTGCTGCGCAACGACGGTGTTGCTGCGCTTTCTATCGCCGCCGCGACGGGAGCTGCTTTTATGCGGGTGAATGTGTTCTGCGGCGTTGCGTTCACTGATCAGGGAGTGATCGAGGGGAACGCGCGTGAGCTTCTCGATCTGCGCAAGCGCCTGGGTTGCGACGTAAAGATTCTCGCCGACGTGCACGTGAAGCATGCCGCCCATCTGACGACGATCGAAGAGGCGGCGCTCGACGCCGATCGCAATCACCCCGACGGGCTTATCGTATCGGGAATCGGAACAGGCAAGCGCACACCTCCGGAGAATCTGGCCAAGGTGAAGCAGATGACCTACCTCCCGGTCTTCGTCGGTAGCGGCGTTCGCATCGATAATCTCGCCACCTACCACGCAGCGGACGGATTCATCGTGGGGACGATCTTCAAGGAGGGCGGAAAGATCGATGCTCCGATCGTGCCTGAGCAGGTTCGCGCTCTAGCGGATGCGATCGCCGAGCTGCGAAGCGGCGAATGAGCCACATCCTCGTCATCGGTGACATCAACCTGGACGTACTGGCGAATGTACCTTCGTCATTGCCCGTGGAGGGGGAGGTAAGGACGAGCGTTCGCGTCGAGGCGGGTGGCTCAGCAGCCAGCTTTGCCCGTGCCGCAGCAGGAGTTGGGGCAACTGTCGAGTTCATCGGCTGTGTGGGTGACGATCTTGTGGGTGACATCCTTGCTGAATCGCTCGAGCGAGCAGGGGTGACTACTCACTTGCAGCGAAGCAACGGCCGCTCTGGAACGATCGTCTCCCTCAAGAAAGAGCGCGGAAAGACGATGCTCTGCTCGCGCGGGGCAAACGATATGATTGACGTATCTCTCATCGACGAAAAGTGGTTTGACAGGGCTGATCACCTGCACGTATCAGGATACAGCTTCCTGAGCAAGTCACAGCGTGCGGCAGCGAAATATGCGATTAGCATTGCCCAATCGCGCAAAATGAGCATTTCGATCGATCCTCCTCCTGTGAACCTGATCTCATCTTTCGGTGTGGAGCGGTTCCTTGATGAAATCAGGGCCGCACAGATCGTACTCCCTAACCTGGAGGAGGGAAGGCTTATGACAGGGGAGGACACGCCAAAGAGAATAGTTGATTTGCTGAGGGAGCGCTTCCGCATTGGCGCCCTGACCATGGGGCGTGACGGATCCATCGCTTGGGATAGGGAGAAACGTTCCTTGCATCGCGTTGAAGAAATCGACAATGTCGACCCGACCGGGGCAGGGGACGTGTTCGCTGCTGGATTCATCGTCTCCTACCTCGAAGATCGCGATGTGGAACAGGCAAACGAGAAAGGAACCGCTGCGGCAAGGCATCACCTCCTGAAACGGGCCCTCCACGCACTGTAATCTTTCATTATCTTGACGGGCATGAAGAAGCCAAATGACAAGAGTTTTCCTCGCGTCTTGGCGCCCTGAGCGCGCAAATCGAGCGGGCGCGAGAAAAGGACTTTACTTTATATCCCAATCTTGTCCAGCCAAGAGGGGTCAGTTGTTGACGACGGGTCACGTTACCACTATGCTGGGTGCATGAAAACTCGATATGTGTTGATGCTGGTGTCGGTCGGCCTCCTTCTATCAGGGTGTGGCTTTATCTTCAATCAGCCTCTCGTTGGTCCGAATGGCACCACCGCCCTATTTATCGGCGACGATGGGACATACAGCATGCTCCCTGAGGGAGACTCTCACCTTGTCCTGCTGCGCGATGGAGAGCCTGTGCATCTCAACAACGTCCCTTCCAACGGCGATAGCGGTGTACTCGATTGGTCCGTCGATGGAAGTGAGATCCTGTTCATGGAGGCAGAACAGGATAAATATGGACAGCCGATCGCGTGGAACGTGCGCCTTTCCGGCGTGCAGTCTGACTCCGTACCTGTAACGCTCTTTCGCTCGGAGGATATCATCATTTCCCCTATGTTCACAAAGGCGGGGAACATCACCTACCTTGACCTGAAGGACGATGACGATCTTCCCCAACTGACGCTGTACGATCGAGCGGATGGGACGAACAAGCTCCTCCTGGATGATGTTATCAGCTACCGCCGCGTCACCTGGGACGGAATGCTCGCTATCATCTCCGAGACAGCCGAGGGGTCCTTGAAGCTGGCACACGTGTTATCCTACGACGTCACGACCGGGAAAAAGGAGGAAATCGCCTCTTTCTTCCTCGCTGAAGGGATGGAAGACATGCTGTTCCTCCTTCCCCCGTCTTTCCTGTGGGATGTCACACCGGCGGATAAGCTTGTCGCCATCTCCATCTACGATCAGTCGCTGATCACTCCGCAAATGGACGATAGTGACGATCAACCGACGCTGTACCTCATCGATAGGAACGAAGAAAGCGCACACAAGGTGGCTGGTTCCGGCGTTGTTCCCGCCTTCTCACCCGATGGATCAGTGCTCTCCTACATCGCAGCTACCGGGGAGGCGGCCGATGTCCCGGTGATCTACCGTTACGATGTGGAAAACCACGAGTCGCGGCTTCTCGACGGCACGATCGGCGCGCTCACCCTGTTTTGGATCGATAACGAGACACTGGGGTTCACCCTCGAAAGCGGTGATGATACCTATAAGCTGATGCAGGTATCCCTAACCACGGGAAAGATCACCCCTCTCCTTCCCGATACGTAGAGAAGATCACTCCTCGGACTGGTCAGCCTCATCATTGCTGCTCACAATATCGCTACTCACCATTGCTGTAGCGATGCCGACCAGGTCGTCTCTATTCAGTCCTTCTCCCAGAAGGAACCAGTGCACATCACCATCTTGCCAGCCCATCTCGATCAGGGATCGACGGACGGATTCGGGAATTTCATCCTTGAGGAGAGCGCTGCGATCGATGATCCGCCCCTTCGCCCCTCCCAGGTCGATCTCCTCCCCGCTGTCAGCAAGGAGCGCTCGCCTTCGATTCATATTGGGCGATAGGTAGTTGCCCACTCGTAGAGAGATACCGGTTATCTGTTTGCTGCTTGCTTGCTTCTTTTCGAAGGAGAGGAACACGTACGCCCGCTCGCGGCTCTCGTTCGCCGTCACTGTGATGCGATCGTTGTACAGTTTGTATCCACGCTGCGTGATCTGATCGAACGGAAGAGCAAACGGGAGCTTGTCCGCGAGGGCTTTTTCTCCAACCTCCTCTTCATTAAAGACGCGCGTTTCTTCGGCGGGCGTAAATGAGAAGAGATCTTCATTTGGGACAGCAAATAACACATCTTTGTAGTCGATCGTGATCGGGGTCGATGGTCCGGCAATGTAGTAGAGGGGCGATCTCTGGGAGGGATAGAACAGGATGCGCATCGGAAAGAGGGTCTCTGGGTCGATGGAGAGGATCGCTCGCTTCAGCGAGAACACCTCGTCCTTGAAGAGTGACATCCTCTCCTGTGTCTTCGGTTTGAGCCCGATCTTGCGCGCCTTCTTTCCGTTGATCTCTTCCTGCCCCTCATCGCGCAGGAGGAAGTCGCGCGTCAGGTGGCACATGAAGCCGATCTCGGCGATCCCATCGGGGAGGCGCAGCGGGGAGTATAGCCTCCTCCCTAGCTTTCTTAGCGCCACGTTGCGCTTAACGTCGTACAACCAAGTCCCGCGGCCATCATGGACGATCTGCATTCCGAGAAGCTCTTCTGGGATGAACTCCGAGCCGGCAAGTTTCTCTTCAAACTCTGCCAGCGAATCCTCGTAGGTGCGATATTCGAGCGTGATCTTTCCCGGGCGACGGTAGCGTATGCGTCCCTCGGCCTTGATTGGACCTGCGCTAACTGTCTCCGTTGCCGAGAATCCCTCAAGGTCTTCGCACACCTTCATCGCCGCACGCGCAAGCTCGGAAATCGAACGCGCCATCTTTCTCACCTCGCAAGTTCGTTATTTATCCAATGATACGCGATGAGTCGATCGCTGCACAGATGGCGGGGACCTCGCATCGATAAGCTGAAGCGCCCTTGACAGGAAGGCCGGTGAGGCGTATATTCTTGTTGCAAATAACTTGCAATAAAAGCCGAGGTTAGAGATAAATGACGCTCGATCAATTGAATATAGGAGCTAATGCGCGTGTAGTGAACTTCGTAGGTGGACCTGGGCTGTATCGGAACCTGTCACAGATGGGGATTCATCCCGGGGACACGATAGTCGTGTCCGGATCAGGGGCGTTTCGTGGCCCTCTTCTCGTGGAGATTCACGGGATTCGCATTGCGTTGGGGCGAGGGGTGGCGCGCCGCATTCTAATCGAGCCGATATAAGCACCTGTTCGGCATTTCTTGAGCATCCTCTTGACAAAAGAGGTGAAAAGTCCTAGACTTATTGCAATTGCGATGCGTATGCAATAACTGATAGCAAGGATACAGAGAAGATCTAGCCCGATCTTGTGTAGAAGGGGTTCGGATTGTGCGGATGCAGTGTCATACCGAGCTGGGGCGGTATTCAAAGCAAGCTCCAGGATAAGGCGTACCTTGAGGAAGTGCTGGAGGTGAGATGCCAGCGGTAGTTGAGACAGCGGAGGTCCTGAGGGAGATCCATGACGAGGGAGTCCTCAATGTAGCCCATCTGGCTCGTCGCTTCGGAGTCTCCCCGGAGGCGGCGCGAGAGTTAATGAACTCCCTTCAGGGCCAGGGGTATCTCAAGGCCGTGGAACCCGGATGCCCCAATAACCACGGTTGGCTCTGCCGCTTCTGCCCCCTGAAAGCCAGTTGTGGAGTGGGAACCCTGGGGATCAAGCTCTATCACCTAACAGATAAGGGCCAGCGGATCATCGCCGGGCGAGATGAACGGGAATAAGGAGAAAGGAGTATGGCGACGAAATCTTTAGCTCAGATGAGGCCAAAGGAGAGGGGAAAGATCACAAAGGTGGGAGGAAGCGGACACACCCATCGCCGCATCCTTGATATGGGGGTTGTTCCATCTACTGAGGTGACCGTGGAACGAGTAGCGCCGTTGGGAGACCCGATCGAGATCAAGATCAAAGGCTACCACCTCTCGCTTCGTAAGGAAGAGGCTGTTCAGATCTATGTAGAGATGATTGAAAGATGAAGGCACTCATGCCCTTGGGTATGGCTAGACCCGATGAGATGGTGAGCGTAGTGGCGATAAAGGCAGGGTTTGGCCTGAAAAGGAGGCTCGCCGATATGGGGCTCTCGCCGGGGGTGAGCCTGCGCGTTATCCACAGCCAGATGCGTGGCCCAGTCATCATTGATCTGAGGGGCTCACGATTGGCCCTGGGTCGAGGGATGGCTCAGAGAATTCTAGTACAAGAGGCGTAAAGATGACAAAGAAGTTAAATATCGCTCTTGTTGGAAATCCGAACTCAGGGAAGACCACAGTCTTCAATAACCTCACCGGGACTCACCAGTACGTAGGAAACTGGCCGGGGGTGACCGTAGAGAAGAAAGAAGGGACTTGTCGATACCAGGATTACCAGATCACCGTGGCGGACCTTCCCGGTGTGTACAGCCTCACCGCTTACTCGTTAGACGAGATTATCGCGCGAGACTTTATCGTAGAGGAGAAGCCCGATGTAGTGGTTGACATCGTTGATGCCGGCAATCTGGAACGGAACCTCTATCTCACAGTCCAGCTCCTGGAGATGGGGGCCCGGTTAATCGTGGCGCTGAACATGATGGACGAAGCGGGTGGACGAGGCTACCGCATCGATCTTGAGCACCTCTCATATCACCTAGGGACTCCAGTAGTGCCGATGGTCGCCAGCCGCAATCGGGGCACGCAGGAACTGCTTGGACAGATCGCAAGAATAGCCGAGAGCAGAGTGCCCCCAAGTGGGCTTAGGATCGACTATGGCCGCGAGGTTGAGGAGGAAATCGAGAAGCTTGAGGATCTTATCTCCCAAAGTGCCCTCTCCCGGCTCTATCCCGCTAGGTGGCTGGCGGTGAAGCTGCTGGAGGAAGATGAGGAGGTCACAAAGAAGTTCAAGGAGGGGAATGTTGACTAATGAAGAGATCCTCCGGGCTAAGGATCGCGCCCTCGCTCACCTTCGATCGATCTACGGGGACGATGCTGAGACGATCATCGCCGATAGACGATACGGATTCATCAGCGGCGTTTTGAAGGATGTCGTGAAGAAACCGGCGATTGAGAGGCTCGCCTGGTCGGACAAGATCGATAGGGTGATCGTAAACCGATGGTTAGGAATACCCATATTCTTGGCCGTCATGTATGGGATGTTTCAATTCACCTTTACCCTATCTGCCCCCCTCATGGACTGGATCAGCGCTGGCTTTGACTTTATTGCCGTAAGGGCAGTTGGCATCTCGCCGGAATGGCTCGGCTCGTTGATCGGCAATGGGATCATCGGCGGGGTGGGGACGGTGCTCACCTTCATTCCCCCAATATTCCTCCTGTTCATCGCCATCGCCGTGCTAGAGGACTCCGGCTACATGGCCCGCGCGGCCTTCGTCATGGACCGTCTGATGCACAAGGTCGGGCTCCACGGCCGGTCGTTCATCCCCATGATCCTGGGGTTCGGGTGCAATATCCCGGCGATCATGGCCACAAGGACGATCGAGAACCCGCGAGACCGCCTCATCACCATCCTGATTAATCCTCTGATGTCGTGCGGTGCCCGACTTCCCATCTATATCCTCCTTGCCGGGGCGTTCTTTCCCGCCTACCGTGGGCTCGTCGTCTTTTCCATGTACCTTATCGGAATTATCTTGGCCATTCTCATGGCTTTGATCTTCCGCAAATGGCTCCTCCCAGGGCCGATCGGCCACTTCGTAATGGAGCTCCCGCCCTATCGCCTCCCGACGATAACCGGTGTCTTGGTCCATATGTGGGAGCGGGGCAAGCACTTTCTGATCAAAGCAGGAACGATCATCGCCGGGGTGGTGGTCCTCGTTTGGCTGCTGAGCAGTATGCCCTGGGGGGTACAATACGCCGGTCCGGACAGTTGGATCGGCCATTTGGGACGGTTTATCGCCCCGATATTTGCCCCCTGTGGCTTCGGTCAGTGGCAGGCCGCGGTGAGCCTGTTCTTCGGCTTTTTGGCGAAAGAAACGGTCGTCGGAACGATGGGGGCCATTTTCGCCGTCAAAGAAGGAAGTCTGGGAACCGCAATCGCCTCACAGCTTAGTTGGACCCCACTAGTTGCCTTTGCGTTCATGGTCTTCTCCCTCCTCTATGTGCCCTGCGTGGCCACGATAGCGACGATCAAGGCTGAGACCAATTCCTGGAAGTGGCCTGCCTTCACTATTGGTTATGAGCTGGCGTTGGCCTGGATCATGGCCGCGCTGATCTATCAGATCGGCAGTCTCTTGGGGCTTGGTTAGGTTGCGGTAAAGGAGAGATTCGTAGGCAGCAGTTATTAAAACGTGCGAAATAGGCTTGACATTGTGATGTCAGTATGGTACAATGTTTTATTATGAAATGAGATGCACGCAAGCTGACTCACAAGGAATTGACTGAATTGAGGAAACGGGGGGTAGCCAGCGTCCAAGCGGGGGAGAGCCCAGAAGTCGTTGCGCGTGTGTTCGGCATTTCCCGCA
>CAJVYM010000078.1 GCA_913009415.1 uncultured bacterium | reverse complement strand
AGACCGTTACCCTGGAGGTACGGCCGGTGCATGTGCGGACTGCGTCCCACACCCGTGGTCATGTATTCGTGGTGATGCTCTCCTACCTGATCATCGCTGAGTTAGCGCGCTGTTGGCGTGCGCTGGACGTAACGGTCAATGAAGCGATCAAACAGCTTGATACCATCTGTGCCACACAGCTGTTGGTCAAAGGGGAGGTAAGCTGCAACCAGATTCCCCGTCCACGGCCATTCTTGCAGCAGCTACTCGAAGCTGCGCAGGTGGCTTTACCGGAGGTACTCTCCAGCAAAGGAGTAACTGTGACCACTAAGAAGAAGCTCACCTCGCGTCGTAAGAAACGGTAACCCATCTACGCTTTCAGCCACTTACCCCTACCTCAACTTACGGAAACATCCGTTTTAGCTGACTGTTGACGGCTTACCCCTTACTCCTGAAATCCCCTCACCCCTTGATAACGATGATTGGAACGAGCCTTGCCACTGGCCTACCGATTCCCGATCGTGTCGCCGCTTCCACTACTTGCTCTACGTCCTTATACGCGCCGGGCGCCTCCTCGGCGATTCCGCGCGTGCTGTGAGCGCGCAGGATGATCCCGTGGTTGGCGAGATCGCTCTGTACGTCTTCTCCCCAGTATTTCTTCGCCGCTTTCTTGCGCGATAGGGCGCGCCCAGCGCCGTGGATGCCGCTTCCAAACGTCTTTGTCATCCCAAGCTCGGTTCCGCGCATCACGTAGGAAGCGGTCCCCATCGTCCCACCCACGAGCGTGGGGTGGCCGACATCACGGTAAGCGGCAGGGGATTCTGCACACCCCGGGCCGAAAGCACGCGTAGAACCCTTGCGATGGACGAGGAGACGTCGCACTTCTCCGGCGATCGTATGCTGCTCAAACTTAGCGTTGTTGTGTCCAATGTCATACACCGTGCGCACGCTTGATGGGGACATGCCAAATACCCGGTGCAGGACGGAACGGATGAGGTGCGTGATCACCTGCCTATTGGCAAAGGCGCAGTTGGCTCCGCAGGCAATGGCACTTAAGTAGCGCGCTCCTTCCGGGCTGGTGATTGGGGCACAGACCAACTCCCGTTCACTCACGGGTATGTTGTACTTCCTGCTCGCTTCCTCCATCACCTTCAGATAGTCCTGCCCGATCTGGTGTCCAAGTGCACGCGACCCGGTATGGATGGAGATGACGATCTGTCCTTCGCTAAGACCGTATGCCTCAGCTGCCTCACGATCGAGGATCTGCTCAACTTCTTGCACTTCCAGATAGTGATTCCCTGCGCCGAGCGTCCCCACCTGGCGAAACTGGCGCTGCTTGGCGACCGCACTTACGGTGCCCGGATCGGCCCCATCGATCCGCCCGTTCTCCTCGATGAACTCGATGTCTTCCGCAAGACCGTATCCCCGTTCAATGATGTAGGAAGCCCCTTGTTGCAGCAGTGAATCGATCTCGCTCAGCGGCAAGCGGAGGTTCCCCTCTGGACCAATCCCAGCAGGGACGGTATTGTACAGATCTTTCGCTACGTCATCGACGCGCGATTCGAGCGCAGCACGATCGAGGGGTGTGGCAAGGAGCCGCACTCCGCAATTGATATCGAACCCAACTCCCCCAACGACGATCACGCCATCTGTCGCATCGAACGCAGCCACCCCACCGATCGGGAAACCGTACCCGGGGTGAACATCGGGAAGCGCCAATGCCTCACCGACGATCCCTGGAAGGCAAGCAACGTCCCGCAGCTGACGCAGTGCGTTCCATTCCCTTTTCTCGGCTGTGTCCTGCCGAAGCTGGGCGATCGTCTCCTCATCGGCGATCACTCTTGCTGGTACGCGCATTGCACCGCTCCTGGGAAGGAGCCACTCTGCCTCGGATATCCGCTCTAGTTCAAGTTCTTCTGCCATCTTTCCTCTCCCTTACACGTCGACTACACACTGGGCGATAAAGCGTCCATTCTCCTGCCACACACGTAGCCCGGCGTAGGTCACTCCCTTCACTTCGGTCTTCGCCTCATGGCGTAACGCGTCGAACGCCTCCCCGCGAGCAACGCCGGTAAGGACGATCTTCTCCCCTCTTTGCTCAATCTGAGCTGAGAACTGCGAGAAGACAAGCCCAGTGAGATCCTTTTCGGTGAGCAACCGCGACAGCCACTCAACGAGGAGAAGATCGACTGTTTTCGCGTAAACACTGATCTTCACCGCCCGTCGCGGTTCAACCAGATCTAAGTCAATCATCAGGTTGAACATGGCCCGCGCTGCTTCGCAGAACGCCTCGTTCAGCGTTTCCCCACTCGCGCGGATACCGGCGTCAGCAACGTTATCGACGTACTCGAACACCATCTTTCTCCTTTGCAAACGGGAACGTGAACAGGGGAGAGTAGACCGCGCCCTGCGGGGTCAGGCGACTCTCCATCAGTACGAGCCAGTCTGCATGCAACGTCCAGCTTGGCTGCGTAATCTGCTTGATTGCTTCCGTAAGCGGCGCGCGCAATCGGCCCTTGACGCGAGCGAGGGTGATGTGAGCAAGGGATTCCGCGCGACTGTGTGGAAAGCCGAGCTGCAGAAGACCAGAATCGAGGAGCGAGAGAAGATTACGAAATGGCACCGGCGCTTTTCCTCCCGCCCACAGCACTCGCGGGTTGTCAAGAGATGGAAACCCACCCACCCGATCGAGCGGGATCTCAAAGGAAGCGATCTGTGATGTGACGGTCTGGCACGTCTCCTTCAGATCGACAGTGAGCAAAGGATCGATCTCCCCTAAGAAGCGAACCGTTACGTGATAGTTCTCCGGTATCACCCAGGACGCGCGCGTATCAACGTGCACTCGTAATTCGACAGCTACAGAAGCGATGTGATCGCGTATGCTTGGGTCCACAGGGATGCAAAGAAACGTTCGCATCGATTACCCACCTCCACACCCGATCATACCACAAATTAGCCATCAGCCTTCAGCTATCAGCCATCAGCTAAAAGGTTGACACAGAAGCGATTATCGGCTAGCTCTTGTTTAGCTGACTGCTGACTGCTGACTGCTGATCCGCCTGTGCGTGGCCTCTTCGAAAGAAGTCAACAGACGCTTCTGTGGACAGCCAGCTCAGGCCAAGGGATCCTCTAACACCCGCAGAGGCTTGCTTACCGCTGCTCCCTTCCGGGCCTGGCGGGGTTTACAGGCATGCGCCGCAGAGGGCTCAACCCTCATCACCGCTTATCCAAGGCAGACCCTGCTTTCTTCCCCCTCGGAGAACCCTTCGGTTCCACTGTAGCGGGTTGTGGATATAGGGGACCGCTAGCCCCCCACCTAGCACAGGCGTTGGCGGAGGGGGCGGGATTTGAACCCGCGGTACCAAAAAGGTACACCAGTTCTCCAAACTGGCGGATTCGGCCGCTCTCCCACCCCTCCGGATTATGTGGTGATTCTAGGGATACATTGGACAGATTTCAACCATGCTTGCCTCGAGTCTGCAGAACACGGCGCTTTGGAGTCAATGGTTGTCTTCCCGTGCGAGCAATGCCCTGCGCATCCGCTGTAGGGCCTCTGTGAGGTTCGATCGGGGTGTGGCAAAGTTGAGGCGCACAAACCCCTCTCCTCCCGGGCCAAAGCGAGCTCCATCGTTCATCCCGACGCGCGCCTCGCGCAGGAAGAACTCGTGTGGAGTCTCCTTAAGGCCAAGCTTGCGACAATCGAGCCACGCGAGGTATGTGCCATCGACCAGATCCATTCTTACACCCGGAAGCTGGTCTGCCACGAACTGCCTCAAGTAGTCGCGATTTTCTTGTAGGTATGCGACCACATCGTCCAACCATTCTTCTCCTTGAGTGTAAGCGGCCTCAGTGATGACGTAGCTCATGATCCCCACATGCGGGACGAGGCCGCGGCGTGCTCCCTCAAGTCGCGCTCTCAGATCGGGATTGGGGACCACCGCGATGGCACAACTGATTCCGGCGACGTTGAACGACTTGTTCGGCGCGATCAGGGTGATCGTCCGCGCTGCGATCTCGGGATCGATGCTGGCGATCGGGATGTGATCTCGCCCATCGTAGACGAAGTCGGCGTGGATCTCATCGGAACAGATGAACATGTTGTGACGAAGGCAGATCTGCCCTAGCTTTTCCAACTCATCGCGGGTGAAGGCTCTTCCGACAGGGTTGTGCGGATTGCACAAGATGAACGTCGAGCAGTTATCGCTCGCCGCACGCTCCACGTCATCGAAGTCGATCTCGTAGTGCCCGCCTTCTGTGCGTATCAACTCGGATGGCCGCGCTTCCATTCCGGCATGCTGCGGGACATCGAGGATGGGAAAGTAGATCGGTGGCTGATAGAGAAGACCAGTACCGGGTCTGCCGACCGCCTGCACCGCCAGATTGAACCCCACGGCAACGTTTGGCAGAAACACAAGCGCATCCGGTGACACCTTCCAGTTGTAGCGGCGCGAGACCCAATCGACGACTACGTCTCGTAGCTGCTGTGGCTCCTGTGGATAGCCGAATACTCCGTGCTCCACGCGTCGCTGCAGCGCGTCGATGATTGCCTGTGGGGAGCGAAAGTCCATATCCGCAACCCACATTGCTATAACATCAGGATCGAATAAATTCCATTTGATACTATCAGTGCCGCGTCGTTCGATCAATTGGTCAAAGTCCTTGTCAGACTGGATCATACCTGTAATCACCATCCCCATGGAAGATGCCCTGTGGGCTGCGGATCATTATCATCGATCAACGATCCGCGGGCAATCCGGAGGTGGTGGTCAACATCATTGTCACAGACAAGACTGGTGATCACTTTCCATGTTGATTATCGTGCCTGCGACAGGTTTTGGGAGTATACTAAGAGTGAAGAGAACACAAGGAGGGAATTGACATGCGCAGAAGTTTCGAAGCAGCGTTATGTATTGCGATGGTGGCCGGTCTGTTCACCGTCGCGCTGGCCCAGGCCCCAGCAGAAACCATCCTAAAAAACGCCCCCAGTGCCACGAATTACCCGCAGGCAAACGCCATCTACATGCTGGATCAAGGCGAGACCAGAATGGATCAGAGAGGGGTGGTCACTTCCGTCATTCATGAGACGCTGCGCCTGTTTACCCACGAGGGCGTAAAAAACTACGGTGAGGTGCAAGTGCCGTACGACACCGATCTTCAGAAGATCCACCTCGATTACGCGCGCACGATCACCCCGGACGGAAAGGTGATCGTCCCTGAAAAATCGGCGATCCACGAGGTAACCCCGCCCGCGCTTGAGGGGGCGCCCATGTATTCGAGCGTTAAGCTGTTCACGATATCCATGCCCGCGCTCGAACCGGGGGCAATTATCGATTACCAGGTGACGTTGAAGGATAAGAAACAGGCGGGAACGCAGGAAATCCCCGATCTATCTGCGATATGGGGCTTCGCCGGTGAGTTGCCGGTTCAGACTTCATATTTCGTGGTTCAGGTGCCAAAGACGATCCACCTTCGTTGGCAGGCTAAAGGGATCAGTGTTGTCCCCAACGTGCAGACGAGTTCTAACACAGTTACCTATACTTTCCTGAAGACGCACATCGCAGCGATCGGGTACGAACCGTATCGGCCGGATACCGACGCGCTTTCGCCGAAACTCGTGATCAGCACCTACAAGAATTGGGACCAGATTGCGACGTGGTATGCTAAGCTCTCCGCCGATCGGATTCAGACGAATAGCGCGATCGTGATCGAAGTACATGCCCTTACCGCTGGAATTCAGACTCCATCTGAAAAGATCAGTGCAATCTACGACTTCGTCGCCCACAAGGTGCGCTATGTAGCGCTGGAGTTCGGGATTGGCGGATATCAGCCGCATGCGGCGGCAGACACGTTCGCCAACCGTTACGGCGACTGCAAGGACCAGGCAACGCTCCTCGTCACCATGCTGCGTGAGGCAGGATTCAGTGCGTATCCGGTGCTCGTACGTGTGGGAAGCGGGATCGACGCAGACTTCAGCCTTCCGCCCACCCCGCAAATGTTCAACCACGCCATCGCCGCGGTGCGATTTAACAATAAGTGGATGTTCCTCGATCCGACTTGCGACATTTGCACCACCTCTTACCTTCCGAATCCCGACCGGAACCGGCACGTGATGATCATCCTGGGAAAGAAGGATCAGCCTGACCTGATCACCACCACGTACCCGTTTGACGCCGATGTCAATTACGTGAAGAGCAACGTCCAAGCTGCACTCTCAGCGGACGGCAATATCACAGCCACGGCGACGATCGCCACCGGCGGCAACTACAACCTTGGCTACCGCAATCTCCTCCTCTCCTACCGGCCCGACGAGCGGCAAAAGCTGTTCGGCCAGGTACTCAATCTAGTTGTTCCCGGGGCGCAGCTCACTTCGTTTGACTACTCCGACCTCAACGACACCCACACCCCGGTGACGCTCACCGAGAAGTTTAGTAAGAATGGGTTTGCACAAAGCGCGGCAGGAATGTTGTTGTTCGCGGCTCCGTATCCGGCGCAGATTCCCTACCCGCGTTACTTCTCCCAGGCCATCGGCCAGGAAACCCGCACCTATCCGCTCATGAACCTGCCCAAACTCATCGAGGAACAGGTGGCGATCACTGTGCCCGCGAAGATGAGTGTACAGCTTCCCGATAATGTCAGTGTGACTAACGCGATCGGAAGCTTCAGCGCGCGCTACACATACGCCGCCGACGTGATCACGGTCACACGCGTGTTGCGCGTAGTCAAAAACGAGATCCCACCAGACCAATACCAGTTATTTAAGGCGATCGTCCAGGCGGCACTCAAAGACGCCAACGCGATGATCGTGGCAAAGCCGCGTAGCTGAGGAGGACACGGTAGCTTTCAAGTCTAAGTGATGTGGAAAAGCTCGGCATCATTGTGCTCTTGGGTATGTTGCTGGATTGGTCCGGGAACCGGCCTCCTCGATCCTGACGACGGCTCGCGCGGCGGCGCAGAAGTATCCCGGTGCGTATGCGGTCTACCTGCAAAGCGATGACAAGATATTCCCGCCCAGGACATACCGATCCAGAAAGCCCGGTTGCAGGTGAACGTGCCGCGAGGATCATCGCTCAGATGGAAGGCAGACAGGATAGCGATGCGACGCCTGACGAGCTTCAGAGCACACGACTTGGGGCCCGCCTGATCCCCGGATGGGAAGCAGATCGTGTTCATGTCCAACTGTGCTGGGAATCGTGACTGTGGATCATGAATGCCGATTGGACCGGGCTGCACCAGCTAACAAATGATGCGGCGACGGATCGGTCCCCCGACTGGGGAGTGTAGAGAAACTTAAGGAGGATGGCGGGAGCGTTTCGGCAGACTACCATCCTCCTTATCTTCGTAGGCTCCCTGCTATCCCTATCTCGATGGGTTCAAGACTCTTTCAGATAGCGATCAAACCAGGACACGATCTCCCTCAATCGGCGCAGGCGATGATGCGGTTTCCCGCTTCGCGAAAGGTTGTGGTTCTCACCGTGGAACAGGACGAGCCGGCTCTCCACCCCATGATAGCGTAGGGCGGTGAACATCTGCAGACCCTCCGCCATGTAGCAACGGTAGTCCTCATCGGAGTTGATAAACAGCGTCGGGGTCTTTGCCTGGTGCGCATAGCGCAGCGGGGAGTGCCACCACAGTTTATCGCTTCCTCCCTCCTCCCACGGGGTCTTTCCCATCTGGTCCTTGTTGAACACATAGCCGATGTCCGTGGTGCAGAACTTGGAGATCCAGTTGGCGATCGATCGCTGCGAGCAGGCGGCGCGGAAGCGATCGGTGTGCCCGATGATCCAGTTGGTCATGAATCCCCCGTACGAGCCACCGAGCACCCCCAGTCGCTCTCGATCGACAAACGGGAATGCGTCGAGCGCGTGATCGACCACCGCCATCAGGTCATCGTAGTCGATCGTGCCGTACTTCCCCCGTACATCGGCAAACTCATCCCCTCGTCCTGACGAGCCGTGTGGGTTGCAGTAGATGACGGCGTAGCCCGCTCCCGTAAGGACCTGCATCTCGTGGAAGAAGACGCTTCCGTAGGCCCCGCGCGGACCGCCGTGCACCTCAAGGAGCGTTGGATAGCTCTTGCCATCCTCGTAATTGGCCGGCTTCATCACCCACGCCTCGATCCTAGTCTCGTCTTTGCTGGTGACGATGAACGGCTCGGGATGGGAGACGATGCGATCGACGCACGCGTCACTGTTGAGATCGGTCAGGCAGTGCTCCCCGTTCTTATCATAGCGATAGATCTCCTGCAGCCGATCACCGCGCAGCCCGGCGTAGAGGATCGTGTCTCCCTGTACAGCAAACGAATCGATCGCTCCGGGTAGATCCACCACTCGCTCCACTGCACCGTTAGGATCGACAGCGTCGAGGTAGGAATTCCCCCCTTCGGTGATTGTGAGGTAGAGGCGTCCTCGATCGACCTGGGTAATCGGTCCGCTTCCATAGCGGCAGTCGGAGCCGACCGAGGTCCCCACCGAGCGATCCCAATCCGGAGTGATACTGCGCATCTCCTCGCTTGCAAGGTCGACGGTCAACACCTCGCGGCTCTGACCAAGGCCGTAGCGATTCATGTTTGTTCCCAGCACAATGAGCATCGTTTCGGAGAGGAAGCGAACCTCTCCCAGGGCGTATTCATCCCGCGACAGGCAGCGTGATTCTCCCGTGGCTAGATTGTAGATCCATAGCTCATCGGTGATCGGTGCCCTCCCCGGGAACCGGCGGGCGACGAACGCTACTTGATCGCCACTGGTATCGAAGGCTTGCACCTCAAGCTCATCCTCGGTGAGGTCCTTCGCCGTACCGCTTTCAAGGTCAAATGAGAACAAGTGTACCCGCCGCTTACTGGTAAATCCCTTCTCGTTCTGCCAAAACGGGATCTCATCGAGAATCTCATAGCCCGTCGCGTCCTTGTCTTCATCCGTGATAAGAGGAACACGCGCGGTGAATAGAAGTGTATTCTCAGCGATCAACTCGATCGCCTCTACTTGATAAGGAATAGTGGCTAGCTTCTCCGCCTCTCCCCCGTCGAGGGCGATCCGGTAGAGGAAACTTTCGTTCACGCTTTCTTCTTGGCTCTCTTCCCTTTTGGACAAGAACAGGATTGCTGAACCATCCCTGTTCCAAACAAACGGGCCATCCTTGCCCGCCGTCGTCAGCCGACGGGTACGGCGCGAGTCGAGTTCCATGATATGTATCTCTGAGCGGTAATCGTTCCCTTCTTCGTTCGCCTGGCGCACGCGAAACGCCGCGTGCCGGCCCTGAGGATCGATCTGGACAGAGGACAGAAAACGATACGACAGTAGGTCTTCGATCTGTACTGGGTTCATAAGGCGGCTCCTTCTTGGCAAGTATCTTCAAACCGTGAACAACCGGCTTCAACCATTGGGGAGATGGTACTGTCTCCTGCTGATCTAGTACAGAAGAGAGCGCCGAGATGAGATTCCCGCAGGAAACTGCTTGGGGCGGGCGAGTAGACAGGGTAGACCAAAAGTGCTAAAGTATCTTGTGGGAGGCGGCAGAGATGTCGAATAAGACTCTATCAACAAAGGTCCCTGAGAAATTGCGTCAGCAAGTTGATGAGATTGCTTCTATCGAGAAGCGTGCACCAAGTAGCATTGTTCGTTTGGCGATTGAACACTATGTGAATACATACTTCGAATTGCACCCACAGTTCAAGGCGGACATCCTTGAGGCGCGAGCGGCGATGCGGGATGGTGACGTCGAGGATTACGAGTTCGGGTAGACGGCTTATGGCCTACACTCCCAAGACGTCCTCAAGAAGGGATGTCCAGTTAATTGTTAAACCTGACGTTCACATGGCCTCCATTGATCACGTATCTAATCCTACTCCTAAGCTACCTGCGCTGTCAACATTGGCGTGCATGAAACGCTGGACATTGCAGTATCTGTCGTTTGTTCATCTTGAGTATGCTCTACTGGCGCATCCTCAGCCTGCAGCCAGTCCGGTAGTTTCTCCCGCAACGCCTCCAGAGCCTTCTCATCCTTGCGTGTCGCT
>CAJVYM010000077.1 GCA_913009415.1 uncultured bacterium | reverse complement strand
TTCCTAAGATCTCGTTCCCCTTTCTCTTTGTGCCAGGAAAGGCAGACATACTGCCAGGCTTATTTCCAGTAATCATTTGTAAGAGGGTATGTGTAAGAATACACTGCATCTTCACTGTTGGGTCCGTAGAGGGTGCCTATCTCTTGTTTTTCTTGATTCCAGATCGGATCGCTTCGCCAATAGAGGTCAATCTCTGCGCCTGTACGGTATTCGAGCGTCCCTTTCTTATCTTTAGAGGCAGAGTAAGAGTGAACCCGCAGCAACCCCCCGGGATGTAGGATGCAATCTGGGAATTCCCTGAAGAAGAGCGGGTGACCCGCATTATCCTCAACTCGCCAACCATCGGTGAGATCGATCGGTTCAGACCCCCGATTGATGATATAGACAATCTCATCGTCACTCCATTGCTTGATTGCTGCGGTAATCAGATCGGAATCTGCGTATTCATCGTCTTCTCCCCACCAACCACTTCGAGCCGTGGCTGCGTCGATCTGGGCGGCTATAAGGTCCTCAGCGTAGCGGACATCGAAATCCTGTCCGTTCGCAATGTTCTTGTCATTGGGCTTTCTTACGTCCAATCGCGCGTATCCTTGAGCGACTAAACGGACTTCGACGTTATTCTCCGGACTTCTTTCCCCGCCCACAAAGACATGAGCAAGCGGTCTGCCATGAGGATCTTTGCCGTTGTTCCTTCCATCGGTGGGCTTCAGATCAACAATGAGGTTACCAGCGTCCTGCGCATTTTCGATGAGTGCCTTATTGAACTCAAAGGCCGTCTTCCCCAAGGTCTGGCTGATCCCCGGAGTGTTTACTGCCGCGTACCGGATGAGGACTGAGCTTCCATCTGAGAACTGGGCCCTAATGGTATCTCCATCTGTAGCTTCGTAGCGATTTACCTTTGGAGTACCACCGCGGTTGAGAAGTAGGGTTAGACAGATAGCAAGGGCTCCAACGATGAGGAACGCTCCTATGAGTTTCTTCTTCCCGGTCATCTTCATGCTCAGAACCACCTTGGCGTTAGTGTAGCACTGTCATTCTGGTGTGCCAAGTTCAAGGAGCTCTGTGGTGCGGCGTTAAGAGGAGTTCGAACAGAAATGGCCCAGCAGAGGTGTGCGCCACGGATCAGCAAGCGGGGGATCGTGAAGTGCGAAGGCGATTGTATGAGGGAACACTGGCTGCCGTGAGGAAGTTGCTGTTGCTTGCCCATGCCATTTACAGAAGCGGTGTGCCCTACCGGTATCTCGTAGGTCCCGTCGGCCAATTAAAAGTTTACGTTCCGCCTTTTGGAAAGACTAGCCACCAATCAATGGGATTATCTCTACAGGTACATCTCGGGTATGATCGCGGGAGTCAATACCATAGATGGCGACGGCCTGCGGGGGGGCTCAGCGAACTGGGAGAAGGAGAGACACGGAGAAAGAGACTCTGTCTCTCCGTGCCCCTCTTTCTTCTAACGATGAAAGTTTCTACAAGTGTAGGTTCTTCGCCGCGATGAACGACAGCCCTGCTTTGGTAAGGGCAGCAGCTGTGCGGTTCAGTGCATCGTGCTTGTCCAGGTAGTTGCGTTCAAGGAACGGCATTAGCCCCTGCTGTTCGATCTCATCCTTAGGAAGGAAGTACTCAAGGATATCGGAAGGGTGCTCCCGTTTCTCATCGATCTCTGGCCCCGCTCCCTCGTGCTTGGCGGAGATGTTCGCTACATGGCCAGCAAGCTGCACGAGTTCATCAGTGCGGTCGTAGGGCTGGATGACGATCGACTTGTAGGTCTCGGTGATGTGGTGCTCGAAGCGAACGACGTCCTCAAATCCGAGCGCCTTACGCATCGGTGCGGTCGCCTCGATCGTGTCGTTGTTCACCGAGTTCGCCCAGTTAAACCCGATGAGCGATGTCGTCCCATCCTCGCGCGCGAAGAGCTTCGCCCCGATCAGGGTCCAGAAGGCGGCGTAGGGGTTGTCGTTTCCCATGTAGACGGAGATCTTGAACTCGATGTCCACGCCCAGCTTGTGCAGGAGATAGGCGAGAAGGACCGTGCCGGGGTTGATGTTTAACACCTGTTTTATCCCGTAGGTCGTGTAGTAATGCAGGTACTCATCTAGCCATTGCACGGCGTGGTCGTTCGGCTGTCCGATCCCGCCGAAGTAGCCGGTGATCGTCTCCGGACCGCCGAGGTGAATGTTCGACCCGTCCGTCCCCTTGGTATCCATGGTCTCCACGTAGCTTGCCCCAACGATCTGCATCGCCGCGGCGACGGCAAGAATGTCCCCGTGGTCCTCCACCTGTTCTTTCATGTTGCGCACGCGGATGTAGCGCCCGGGCATCAGCTCGCCGTTTTCTATCGCCTGTTTCGCCTCGACGATCAACCAGGGGAAGAACTGCAGGGCGCTGATTTCAAGCGTCACCGCATGTTTCTCATCGAAGGTCATCCCCTTCACGCGATCTCCCAGCACCTTTCGACGAAACGCATCGATGGAGACAAACGCTCCTCTGTCGCGCTGCTCAGTCAGCCACTCTACATCGTGAAGATACGGCGATCCGCTCTCGCGCAAGCGATCAAGAAGCGAGTCCAGGTCACGCGCGTCGCGTGCCTTGGCGTTGATCTCCTCCGGTGTTCCGTAGCGCTCAACCACCTCCAGGAAGCGGTTTATCACCTCATTTTTCGGATCGAGGAGAAAGTCGTTGATCGCCCGTAGCTGTTCTTCATCTATCCGCAGTCGGTCACGCAGATTGCTCATCGTTCCTCCTTGATCATTCGTAGTCCTTGATCATATCCTTGAACTTCTCCGATTCGCCCTTCAGCATATGGTAGCAGTACTCGTCAGTCGGGAAGGCCTCGTCCTTCACATCCTTCACGTAGGCACGCATCGCATCGGTGACCACCTGCGCCACATTGGCGTACTTCTTGACGAACTTGGGGGTGAACGCCTGGAATTGGCCGATCAGGTCGGAAACGATGAGGAGTTGCCCATCGCAGTACGGGCCGGCGCCGATGCTCAGTACGGGAATCGTGAGCTTCTTGGCGATGAATCCGGCCACCTCGGGTGGAACGGCCTCAAGGAGGAGGAGCTGGGCACCCGCCTCTTCGATCGCCAGCGCGTCCTCGATCAGCAGCCGCGCCGACTCCACCGTTCGCCCCTGCGCCTTGTGTCCGCCGAGCTGGCCGGAGCTCTGGGGAGTGAGGCCGATGTGCCCGCAGACGACGATCCCCGCGTCGAGGATCGCTCTTATGCGCGGAATGATGCGCAGTCCTCCCTCCAGTTTCACCGCGTCGACCCCCGCCTCCTTGAGGAACCGACCGGCGTTGGCCACCGCGTCCTCGTTGCTCGTCTGGTAACTCATGAACGGCATGTCCCCGAGGACGAATGCCGTCGGCGCGGCCCGCCTGACCGCCTCGCTGTGCACGATGCACTGGTCCATCGTCACCGGGATCGTCCCTTCGTAGCCGTAGACGCACATCCCCAGCGAATCGCCGACGAGGAGCATCTCCAGCCCCGCTTCCTCGGCAAATTGAGCCGTTGGATAGTCATACGCCGTCAGCCAGGTAATCTTCTCACCACGTTCCTTCATCTTTCGCAAATCGAGGATCGATACCTTCTTGCGCGTGTTCGCCATGCCGTGCATCTCCTTTGTTTGTTGTTTGCCTCGCGTGCATATTCTACCTTGACCCGCTTCAGGCGAGCAAGTCCAGCCCCGCTTCTCTCAAGAGGAAAACTAATCGACACAAGGGAAAGCCCATGACATTGAAGTAGTCACCATCGATCCCGGTGATGAACGCTGCCGCTGTTCCTTGAATCGCGTACCCGCCCGCCTTATCGACGTACTCCTGCGTATCGAGGTAGCGCTCCATCTCCTGCTCACTCAGATCGCGGAACCACACCCTGGTCTTCTCGCACCGTAGGTACACACGCTCATCGTCGGTGCGCAGGACGCACAGACCGGTGAGGACATCGTGCGCTCGTCCACTCAACAGTCTCAGCATCTCCCACCCCTGCTCGCGCGAGTGGGGCTTGCCGAGGATGCGCCCATCGATGACAACGATCGTGTCCGCACCGATGATCAGCCCGTGGTGATCGATCGCCACCGTGCGGGCCTTTGCCTCGGCCAGAGCGAGCACCTGCTCCTCCGGGGAACCCTCAGCGCGTTCGATGATATTGCTCGGTACAACCGTGAATTCATCGGTGATGCGGGAGAGGATCTCCGCACGCCTGGGAGAAGCGGAGGCAAGGATGAGCTTGACAGAATCGATAGGGGGTTGGTTAGCCCGCGCGCCGCTCACTGTGCGTCAAACGATGCGCTGCTGGACCCGTAGAAGACCTTGAACGGCTTGCTGAGATTGATCCCCTTCGGAAGGCGGATTACACCCGCCAGGATCTGACCGGCTGGCACTTCCTTAGCCCTGAGAAAGCCTTTTGTCAGCTCGACGAACGATGCATCGCTGAAGAAGACGTAGTTAGTGCCGTTCTGCTGAACGAAGAAACTCCACGGGGTGAACGGACTCCCTGTCGATGAGAGCGCCCACACCATCACCGCACCCGTCCCGATCAGTGGCTCTATGGAGGTCAAGAGGTCACTGCTGAACGAGGCATCGCGCACCGGGGCGGAGAGCAGGACGAGGAGGATGCGCAGTTCCGTGCCGCGCGCCGCAATATCGAACGTCTGAACCATCGCCGGTGGGAGGTTGAACAGGGAAGCTATACTCTCACGGGTGAACTCTCCAGTCGTCAACGCATCCTGCAGGTCCGTCACTTGGCTTGGCAACGTGACATTGACCGGCGGCTGCGCTGGAGAAGAAGCTATCCCACTACTAGTGGAAGCGGAAGGCGCTGTGTAGCTTTGGATGGAGAATGTCGCCAACTGCCCACCGTAGGAAATCGTGAACGGCCGGGTGATGTCGATGTGTCCGTCCATGAGGAGCAATCCCTCGCTTCCGGAGCCGTATGATGCTCCGCCGGGATTAAGAACGAACACCCCAGCGAGGAATCCTTTTGAGATCTCCATCCAATCTGATGCGGTCGGAACGAAGTCCGGCGCGCCGTCTTGTGTAACCTTAAAATCGCCAGGATGGAACGGGAAGCTTGGCACAACCGACTCAACCGTGGGGTTCACGTACAGCACGTTCTTCCCAACGTAAGGCCTGAGCGTCTCCAGAAGCTTCTCAGAGACCCTGCTGTGCAGAGCACGTTCGGTGACAGCAACGATGAACACACCCAGCTTTGTGCCGTTCACCTGAACGTTTAATGTAGCAAAAAGATCTTGGTCGAGGCCCGTCTTTGAGGCAACCTGCTCAGGCGTGCCAGCAAACACAACAAGCTGCACGAGCAGGAGCATCACAAACAGAACATAACCTCGACCGAAAAGGTTCTTTCGCATTATGTTCCTTTGTATTCGCAATAGCTACGCAGAAGCGTTACTTAGCAGCCGCCACCGCACCAAAAGCCCGCGAACGCAAAGATCGCAAATGCCCAGAAGAAAGAGAGCAAGACCCAAGCGCTAATACACATGGTGCACCTCCTTAGATAGTCCCACTATAGCACAACCAGACAGGAAAGACAAATCACTCTCGCCCGTTCGTGGTACTCGCTCAAGGCGTAAAGGTGTCGCGCCGTTCTACCAGCTAACTCTCACAGCGAACCCGAAGTGATTCAGACCATCGGTATCGATCTCAATCTCCCCGTTCAGGAAGAGGTTGGAACTGATCGGCATACTCGCCTCGATATGTGTCATTCCCCAGCCGAACAGGCTGGTGGAATCGCACTGGAAATAGGTGTTGGCGAGGAAGGTGTAGTTTCCTCCGCAGCAGCCATCACCGACCACCTCGATCGAGAAGAGTTCCCAGTAGTTGGAGTAGTACTCGTGCCCGTTTTCTAAGGCTTCTGCAATACTCTCGATTAGGCTCCCGTATTCAGGAGTGGTAATCGCGTAGCAGCTGGTCTTGAACACGGATAGAGACTTGATACTTACCCCATTCCAGGAGTAGCTGAACCCAAGCCCATAGACGTTGATCCCACTGATGCTTACAGGGCTTGCTGGGTCAGTAACGATTGCTGTGTAGAGGTCGATGCACGTCGTCTCTCCAAGATTGAGTGTTGGGGTGAGGACGAGAGATTTTGTCTGCAAGGTGAACTTGAGTTCAAGATCAAAGGCTAACCAGGGAAGGCCGCTCTCGATCTCGGTAAGATCGAACTTGATAAACTCGAATCCGTCTTGTGACATATACATGGTCGCCGCGATGTCGTTAACGCAACCGAACGACCAGCCACTGACCGTGATCTTCTGCCCAGTAAAACACTGGCCATGAACGAGCGGGTTTGTCGTGTAGTGCTTGTGCAGCCCGGTGGCGGCGTGGTAGATCGTGATCCCGTGGAAGTCCTCGTCCTCGATACGTGCTCCAAACTCGGAGATGCTCACGATATCGAGCCCCTGCGTGCTTCCAGCCAGTCGAACTACGAACCCATCAGCCGGGCCGCCAAGCACCGCCTTGGAGAGCTGCGCGGCATAGAAGCCAAACTCGATCCCGGCGATGCTTGTCGTAACGATAACCTGATCATAGATGAAATCAGCGGTTGAGACACCGAACAGGAGATCTCCTTGAATGTCGAACGCACCGAGTGTGCCTGTCACCCCAAACCCCTGCCAGATGAATCCTGATAAGACAAACTCCGAGGTGCTCGTACCAGTAAATCCACCCAGGGTGTAATTGACGACAAAGGTACTGGAGAGTTCGGTAAACGCGAATGGACTGGGATCGATTGCCAGGTTTGCTTCCCACGTCCCGGAGAGTGGTCCCGCAACAAGGGTAAGCGAGACGATGCTCAGGACTACTGCCGCAACAACAAGGATCTTGTTGATCATTTCGCACCCCCGGTCGACGCAGCATCCTTGGCGTAGTACGCCTTGTTTGTAACGAGATCCCATGGGTCGATCAGCGTGTTGAGATGGCTTCCCAGTGTGACCTTTCCTGTATCCCCCAGCTCGATCGTGAGTGATGGATTAGCTCCGTTCGTCTCAAAAGTGATCTTGAGGATCGTCCCGGCCTCGCTCCCTGCGTTGGGGTTTGCTGCCACCAGTCGTCCCTTGCCAGGAGTGGTGGTGAAGTCCTGCGCAAGGACGTCGAATCCATTCAACCCCGTTGCCTCGATGCTGGCGTCCTTGATGTTTATATAAGTGATCCCCAGGTTATCGATCGCAATTGAAGCGAGTCCTTCCTGTGGCATGTTCGTCACCGAGACCAGCACCTCACCGCGGTTTCCAGTGAGCACAACTTGTCCGATGATTAGGGTCGCCTTCTGCTCATGTGTGAACCACTGCCCCATGCAGGCAGTGAGCGCAACGATCAGGCCCACTGACAACAAGCCCAGTACAACCAGCCGCATTCTCACCACGATTACGCCTCTTGTAGCTCTTCCGTTGTTGGCCACGGCTAGCCACCTCCTGGAAAGGCTGAGAGTATCCCGATAACGTACTCAGCGAGTATCTGCGCATCGGTGAGATCAACATCGCCATCAAGGTCTACATCCGCTGCTGCACGTTGCTCCGGCGTGCCAGGAATGGCTCCCTCGGCAATCTGCAGGCACAACCGCACGTCGAGGACGTCGATCTTCCCATCGTCATTCACGTCCCAGGCACTGACACTACCGGTTCCCTCAATGGAAAACGTGTAGGGGTTCTCACTTGAGTCGTTGGCGATGCTGACTGTCGCAGTACGGGTGTCGGCGGCGCTGGGAACGAAGTGGATTGTGAATGTCGTGCTGCTATCCTGCTCGACTGGGGAGCTTGGCTGAGCTGTAACCGTGAAGTCCGCTGCATTCGATCCGCTGATCGCGACCTTCGGAATGCCGCTCAACGTGAGGTCAGCGTTTCCGGTGTTGTGGATTGAAAAGGTGTGGTCCACTGCGCCGACGACAATGTCAGCAGAGCCGAAGAGTCGGTTCCATCAGTGGTTGAGGGGCTTGTGTCACCGCTCGTGATGGAGTGTCCGTCGTATCGGACATCGATGCCGGGAGCTGGCGCCTCGTACTCATATGCGCCGATGTCGGGGGACGCGTCTCTCGATACACCACGCTGGTCAGTGTCCGGAGCATAGGCCGCGTTCGCACTATCGATGGCCGAAGAGCCAAGAAGGAGGGGCATTGTTTCCGTGGAGCCACCGTAATCGCCGAGCGTTCCGAGCAACGGATCGTCGGTGATGATGTCCGTGCCTTCGGGGAAACCACCCTCCACGACACAGTCCGTTACAGTGGGCGGACTTGAGGCGTATTCGATCTCCGGACCAGAAGAGGTAGCCGTGTTTCCCCACAGGATCGTGTTGCGGATCGAGGCCGACGAGACAACGTTGTACATCCCTCCGCCTTCACTCGCGCTATTATTGCTGAGCGTGCAGTTGGTTATCCTGGGCGAGGCGTCGTTGGAGTACATCCCGCCACCACGGGAGGAGGCGCTGTTATTGCTGAACGTGCAGTTTCTCACCTTAGGCGAGTCGTTAACGTAGTTAGCCATCCCTCCACCGTAGGTTGCAGTGTTATCGCTGAACGTGCAACCGGTCACTGTGAGAAAGGAGGAACCTGTGTGGATGCACATCCCACCACCGTAGGTTGCGCTGTTATTGTTGAACGTACAGTCGGTCAGCGTGGGCGAGGAGGCGGTGTAGATCCCGCCGCCGCTGCTTGCGCTGTTGTTGCTGAACGTGCAGTTGGTCAGCGTGGGCGAGGAGTCCCTGGTGTAGATCCCTCTGCCGGACTGAGTTGCGCTGTTATTGCTGAACGTGCAATGGGTCAGTGTCGGCGAGGAGGAGTCGATGAACATCCCTCCGCCCCAATAGCGGGGATAGCTGCCATTGGCATTCCCCCCGCTGATGGTGAACCCATCGAGTACGGGTGTGTCGTCTGTTCCACTGGTAGTGACGACGTGATAACAGTTGTCACTTGAATCACCCTCAGCGCCGATGTCGCCACTCAGGAGGGTCACACGTGATGCCCAATCTCTATTGCTGCGGATTGTCTCGTTGCCAGCAAAGCCTCCGTAGAGTGAGACACCATTCTCAAGCTCGAATGTGGCAGCTCGGCCTGCTGGTAACGTAGGCTTGTACGTTCCCTCGGCAACCCAGATTTCGTCTCCACTTGCTGCTGCCGTGAGCGCGTCTTGGAGATCAGTGAAGGCGTCGGTCCACGACGTACCGTTGTTCGCGCCAGCTGCGTCTTGGTCGACATAGATGGTCGCCGCAGTTGCCACGCCTCCTACGGCTAGTACTACAATCAGCAATGCCAGAACGGCAATCACGTTGTCCCGCCAGCACGCTTGATGGGTCATATACCTGCCTCTTTGCATTCTCTGCACCTTCCTGGCGAACTTCGCATGAAGAAAGGGACCCGCACCCTCACTGATTCGTTCACCCCTTACAACGTCGCCCCAAGATCAAGCCTCGATCCAGTCCAAACAAAACAACCAGCAGCCTGCTCTTCGGTAACTCGACTGCCTTATCCCAAGGATACTCCACTGTATGGTCTGCAAGTCAGATTGTCAACACCAAGATTGTCCCATGGTCGCGCCGTGTACTGGCGGAGTTTGAGACTGCTTTGCTGGTGAGAGAGAAGCAGAGATTCGTCGCAGGTGAATCAGCTTGTTGTTCGTACCGGCTGCCTGAGTTCTCTCAGGAACAACGTTGGAGGCCAGCTCCAACGCTCGTATACTGGTGATGAGAGGATACAAGACAGGACGGTCGGTGGCCGGCCCCGTATACGTGTGCCTGGCATGACGCACAGGCTGCAGTTCCAGGTATAGCCTGGAACAATATGGTCCGCCGTTACCGGACGGAAGGACAACGCCAACAAGGCAAGGGCATTACCAGAGATGGGATGTCTGAAGGAAGCATGAGGCAGAACCTGTGTACGTAGCGAACAGCGAACCGGCTAGATGGTGTTGGGGAGGAGGTCGAGCAGGCGTGACAGAGCGAGGCCTAATATCCGGAGAACCGAACTGACATGAAGCCGGACGGGATACAGGGAGGTGG
>CAJVYM010000076.1 GCA_913009415.1 uncultured bacterium | reverse complement strand
TTGGAGTACAGTTGTGGAGCTAATCAGTTATAGGTTGTTGACAGTATCGTATAGATTGTGATTTTTCTTGTTTTTTTTTTGTTATTTGTTTTGATTTGTTTTTTTTTTTCAAGCAGAAGACGGCATACGAGATATATCAGTG
The DNA here is from genome assembly GCA_913009415.1 of uncultured bacterium. Classification (GTDB taxonomy): domain Bacteria; phylum Bipolaricaulota; class Bipolaricaulia; order UBA7950; family UBA9294; genus M55B144. Next base: position 10,110 of record CAJVYM010000076.1, on the reverse strand, counting down.
TGACTGGAGTTCAGACGTGTGCTCTTCCGATCTTGCACACCGTGCACGATGATAAGGGCGGTCAATGCTGCGACGAGTACGGCGCGCACGGCGTTCGATATGAACATGATCGGGCGCGGCGATACGCGGTCGGTCACCGCGCCCCCGATCAGCATCAGCGCGGCTCGGGGGATCGCAGCGAGCATCAAGACAGTCCCCAACGCCAGACCGGATCCCGTGATCTGAAGTGTCAGCCAGGTGAGTGCCACAAAGTAGAATTGGTCGCCAAGGAGTGACACGCTCTCTCCTAGCCATAACAGACGGAAGTCGCGCAGGTGGAGCGTATCGAAAAATGATGTCAATCGTGATCTGCCACTGAATACGTTCATATCGGCTCTCTTTTAACGGTGAGGATTGAGGTCCAGGCTCCAACCCGCCATGCCCTCTGTCTGGTGGATAGGTTAGGATGTGATTACTGAAACGTCAATGCTTGGTTTAATCCGGGGCAGGCTTGGAATACCGGTGAAGCATTACCAAGTGCATAATGGACCTTCTTCTCATTCTAAATTCCTCTTGTCTTCTTTCTCGGCGGCTTGAATCTTGAGAATCTTCTTCACCTCTTGTGCGCGGGATTTGTCCATCACGAGCAGAACGTCATCGGTGTCGATGATGACAATATCCGAGAGGCCCAATGTGGCGACCAAGCGTTTCTTGTCGGATGCGTGTCTGGAGATGATGGTGCAGTTTGATGTATCGACTCCGATGTGCGAAGCGCGAATAAGGTTTCCTACCTCATCTGTCTCCAGTACCCCGCCGAGCGCGCTCCAATCACCAACGTCGCTCCACCCGATATCGCCTGTGGGGATGACAAGTACGTGCTCGCTCTTTTCAAGCACCCCGTAGTCGATCGAGTTTGCCTCCTGCTTGGCGTAGATTCGCTCAAGGTTTTCTTCATAGGTGGGTGTCCCCGCGTGCTGTTCTATCTCCATCAGGGCGGAGTGGAGCTTCGGCATGTGCTCTTTCATCTCGCGCAGGATGGCATCGACGCGCCAGATGAACATCCCGCTGTTCCAGTAGTATCCTCCTTCTTGGAGGAATCGTTCCGCAGTCTCCAGATCCGGTTTCTCGGCGAATCTTTCCACTTCTAGCACCTCGGAGCCTGTGCTTGGGCCGCTTGCTACAAAGTGGTTGAGTGCCTGAATGTACCCGTATCCGGTGGCCGGGTGGTTGGGGGTGATTCCCAGGGTGACGAGGTGCGTTCCCGCCGAAGCGACGGTCGCCGCGTCGTTCAGTAACTGTAGGAAACGCTCTTCGTCCGCGATTGCGTGGTCAGCTGGTAGTACTATCATCACGCCACTGGGGTCTACCCGCGAGAGGCGAGTGGCCGCTAGACCGACGCACGGTGCCGTTCCCCGCCCCATGGGCTCGACGAGAATGTTCCTAAGAGGTAGATCGGGAAGCTGCTCGCGAACGCTCGTTACGTGCTGCCTCCCGACGACGATGTACGTGTCCTCTCTACGCACTAACAGAGCGATGCGTTCTACTGTCTGCTGCAGTAGCGTGCGTTCACCGAGGAGCCTCAAGAACTGTTTTGGTGTCTCCTTCCTGCTCAAGGGCCACAGCCTCTCGCCCAATCCCCCCGCCATGATCACCGCAAAGCGCGTCATAATATCCCTCCCAGCGCCCTTCCAAGTCTCGTTATCCGCCGATTTTTATTGGCGAATCGAGGGTTGTCCCTTCTTAACCGTGCTTGCTGCCACACTGTGGATGTGAACGAGGTGGAGTGCCGTCAACCAGACGATGGTCGATTCTGCCCCCTGGTTCTTGTTCACGCCAGATCCCTGCAAACCATCCTGGCATCCTCCCGTGTGAAGGTCCGCCACCACCTTGTGAATATCGTTTCGCCCGAGGAACCAGTCGAAGGACCGGTCGGCGTGCACGAGCCACTGCTCATCCTTAGTTACGTGAAACGCAGTGTAGCAGGCATCCATGATCGCGAGGGCCTCAAGCGGTTGCTGATCGAACCGCGCCCTCTTGCTGCCCCGTTTCAGCCAGCCGTTGTTTCCGATGAGCGAGAGGTGTCCTCCCTGCTGATCGGTCTGAATATCGATCAACCAGGCGAGCGATTGGAGCCCGTGCTCACGCATGTCCTCGTTGCCGAGGTACTCTCCGGCGGCGATGAGCGCCTGTGGGAGGCGGGCGTTGTCGTAGGCGACGATATCCTCTCCCCATGGCCAATCAGGCGATCCATTCTCAACGAATATGCGAAGAAGGTGCTTGGCGAGGATGTTGTTGGCACGCTGTGCCTCCCGGTCACCGCTGAAGCGTTCCAGGTATTTGAGGATACCAAGGATAGCGTAGGCCCACGCTCGCGGTGAGGTGAAGCGTTCGCAGACTGGTAGCGCCTGTTGGAATAGCCGCGTTGTGAGGCCGAGGATGGGCTCGGTTGGCGAGTGGGCAACGCTCGTTCCCAGGGCCCACACGCTCCTGGCGTGGCTGTCCTCCGACCCTATTTCCTCGATGAAGCGGCGATCGTATCCCATAAAGTTGCGGACGCGGCCGCCCTCTCGATCCAGGGCGAGATTGAGGAAGGACAGATAGCGCTGCAACAGGGGAAGAATCTTTTCGTCCTCCAGAAGTTGCCAGTTCATAAGCGTCAGGATGAGGGCGCGGGCGTTATCGTCGGTGGTGTATCCGTAGCGGCGATCCGGCGTGCTGAAGGATGCATGCTGAAGTATTCCTGTGTCATCGGTCAACAGTTGCAGGTGATTGAGCTTGATCTCTGGAAGGGAGTGATGCTTCATCGTTCGCTCCCGCGTGCGCAGTCCGATGATCGGCCCGCGGCGCTCGTGTAGCGCGCGACGGAACGTCTCCACGTAGGAGCTTGCCACTTGACGCCACACCATCTGGCGTCCAAACTGATACGCACGCTTGCGCATCAGGTCGCGCTTATCTTCATCTCCCAACAGATCGCGCAACTCCTCAGCCAGGGCCACAGGATCGTTGAACGGGACCAGTCGCCCTCGATCCTCTGCCAGCAGTTCCTCTGCATACCAGTAGGGGGTGGAGATGATCGCCTTTCCGCAGGCCATGGCGTAGGCGAGCGTTCCCGACGTGATCTGCTCCTTGGCCAGGTATGGCGTGAGGTAGATATCCGCCGCCACGAGGAAGCGGATCAATTGCTCCAGGGTGACGAAACGATCGTAGAAGACGACATTTTCTTCCAGCCCCTCGCTCTTTACCAGCCGCTCCAGAGAGAGGCGGTATACATCGCCGAAGCGCCGCTTCACCTCGGGGTGGGTTGCGCCGAGGACAATGTACAGCAGGTCGGGAAACTCCTTTACTACCTTAGAGATCGCCTCGATCGCCAGCTCGATCCCCTTATTCGGGCTGAGGAGTCCGAAGGTGAGGATCACTCGCCGCCCCTCGGCCTGGAACTGATCCTTGGTGTAGACGGGATCGAGGAAAGGGACGTCCGGAGCCCCGTGGTGAATGAGGAGGATCTTCTCCCGCGAGACGTCGTACACGCTCTCCAGCAGCTCGATCGCTTTATTGGCCATCACCACCACGGATCTGGAGTGGTCACATACTGCCTTGAGCGTCTCCAACTGCCCGGGAGTGGGCTCTTCAAGCACCGTGTGCAGCGTCGTCACCACCGGTCTTGTGAGATTTTCGAGTAGGTCAAGGATGTACGATCCATCGCTCCCTCCGAAGATGCCAAATTCATGCTGCAGGCTGATGACGTCAGTCGCGGAGAGGTTGAGAAAGTCGGCGGCGTCTTGGTAATCGACGCGCCGTTGGGCGAGGATCTCAAACGATACTTCGGGACCATATTTGTAGCTTGCTTGGTGGTTGGTCAGGGCGACCACGCGTACGGCCTCGGTTGTGCCCATGGCCTCTCCCTGCAGTCGTGCGATGCTTCTTGCCAGGTCGTGGGTGAACGTTCCAATTCCGCATTGACGCGGTGGATAAGTTGAAACAAAGGAGACCTTTATCGGCTTTAAGACAGTGTCATTATTATCCACGTTTTTCCTCCTCTTCCAGAATTATTTGATACACCTTTAGGTAGTCTTCCACCATCCGGTCTTGAGTGAAGCGCTCCTCCACCCAGGACCGGCACTGCTTGCGGTCGATCGAGTCGATCTTGCCCACGCTCGTTAGGGCAGCTTCTTCGCCGGCAACCAAGAACCCCGTTTTCCCGTCGTAAATCAGTTCGCGCATCGACCCACGATCGATGGCGATCACCGGTGTCCCTGTCGCCATCGCCTCGACCACGGAGAGGCCGAACGGCTCATCGAAGTTGATCATGTGCAGCAATGCGCGTGCATGGCCCAATAGCTCTCCCTTCTCCGGCATGGCGACCGGGCCAACGTAGTGAATCTGATCCCCATCCACGTTCGGAGCGACCATCTCTTCGAAGTACTCCTCGTCCTGCACGATTCCGGCGATGATAAGCTTGGCACCGGCACGCTGTGCCACCTTGATCGCTTCGTGGGTCCCTTTATCGGGATGAATCCGCCCCAGGAAGAGAAGGTAATCATCCGGATCGTCGCAGAACGTGTAGTCCTCGATCGGTATCCCATGGTGGATGGTGGCAATGTAGTTAAGATCGGGATTGCGATCGGCATCACTGATCGATACGTAGTACACATGATGATTGTACTTCCTGTATACGGGAAGGATCTTGGATGATGAGAAGCCGTGGATCGTCGTGACAAGCGGCGTACGCACGAGGCGGGAATAGGTCAGCGGGAGGAAGTCGAACTGGTTGTGGATGATGTCAAATTCCCCTGCATGCTCGAACACCTCGCAGATGTGCAGGCACTCACAGACCTTGGCATCGATCTCCGGGTTCTCGGAGTAGGGATGAGGACATACGGCATGGAGTCTTGCCGTCGTGAGCGAATCGCCGGTGGCAAAGAGCGTTACATCCACTCCACGCGCGACGAGCCCCTCGGTGAGCAGGCTCGTCACCCACTCCCACGGTCCGTAGTAGCGGGGAGGGACCCGCCACGAGATCGGTGCAAGCATGGCGATGTGCAATCTGGCCACGTGAACCTCCTTACGGCTGTGGGCAGGAAAGGATGTAGTCTAGAAGCTGTTGTACATCGGCCGTCGCCAGGCCCACCCTGGTGTCGGCGATTCCGTAGTAGATCCGAAGAATACCCGTATCCTTGTTGAGGATCGCTCCGGTGGGAAAGGTAACGCCTGGGACGTCTCCGCCATGCTGATAGCGCAATCTTGGTCCCAGGACCCATTCATCACTTCTCCTGATCACCCGCCACGGTTCCTCCAAATCCAGCAGAGCGAGACCGACGCGGTAGATGCTCCCCGAGGCGGTCATGCGGATGCCGTGATAGATGACGAGCCAGCCCTCATCGGTCTCGATCGGTGGTGTCCCCAGACCGACTCGCTGGGAATCCCACCATCCGGGCCGCGTGGGGAGGAGCACCCGATGATCGCCCCAGTGTGTGAGATCGGGGGAGAAAGAGATCCAGATGTCCCCCTCGCCCCGGATGATCGGGCGGTGGATGAGGGCGTAGCGTCCCTTGAACCGTCGCGGGAAGAGTGATGCATCCTTATCCTCCGGTGGCATGATCGGCCCGACACGAGTGAAACTATCAAAATCGCTCGAAAGCGCCAGCGATACGAGCGGCCCGCTGCTGGAAAAAGAGACATAGGTGATCGCGTACTCCCCGCGCTCCTCCAGGAAGACGATGCGCGGGTCCTCCAGGCCCCACTGCTCTTCGTGCGACTCCGCCTCCGGTTTCAATGCGGGATGTTCATCCACACGCCAACCGGTCTTTCCGTCAGCGCTTCTGGCGATGGTGAGGTGTGAGAAGCCGCGCATATCCTCCACCCGCACGAGGAGAATCGTCTCTCCGGAGAGTTCCGCCGCCCCCGGGTTGAAGGTCGCGTTGGCAAGGTATGGCCAGTCCTCCGGGGACAAGATGGGGTTTTTTTCGTATCGCTTGAAGAGTAAATGGTGTGCCTTACGTGAAGTTTGTTTATCCATGCTCGCTCCTCCTATGCTCTTCCTGACAACGATCGCGCTCTACTGCTCGACGAATCACATACTGTGATAGTTATACCCGAAATGTGAGCCTCGTTGTAGTCTTGGCCTATGCGAGGTGCTCTTGGTTGTATGGGAGCAAGCGATAAGTTAGCGGCGTTTCTCTTCGTACTTGGAGGCTTCGATCTGCTTGCGGAGGTGATCTTGTTGAGACTCTGCGGAAGGCTCACTTTTTGGCGCCTCTTCATCGATGTGGTGGGAGGCACCCTTGATTAGCCCGAGCCTGCGAGCGATGTACTTAAAATTGAGGCTCCACCCAAAACCTATCCGGCGGGAGACGAACAAGTGGTCCTCGTCGCTCCAGAAGGAGAAGTTCATGACTCCACCCACTCTGATTCGAGAATCGACATGATCAGGTTATCGTAGTAGCGGCCATCGTGGAAGTAAGACTCGCGCATCGTCCCTTCGGGGATGAAGCCCACCTTCTCGTAGGCCCTCTGCGCGCGCTCGTTGTGCGAGTACACGTGGAGGAAGATGCGGTGCATCCCGAGCTGCTTGAAGCCATAATCGATGATGAGGCGTGCTGCTTCAGGTGCGTATCCGTTTCCCCATTGGTCCTTCTCGCCGATCATGATCCCAAACTCCGCGTTGCGGTTGACGTAATCGATCGAATGCAGGCCACAGTTTCCGATGTGTTGATCCTGATCTTTGATGATGATCGCGAGAGGGAGATCGGACTGGCTCTTGTAGTGAGAGAGAATCCAGCTCTCCTCCTGGGTGCGGCTCATGGGAAAGCGCATCGTAAGCGTCGTGGTAACCAGAGGATCGTTGATCCAGCGCAGGCAGCGATCGAGATCGTCCTTATCGAGCGGTCTCAAGTAGAGTCGTTCCCCGATCAGAAATGGATTCTTCATCATCCCTCCTTTCGCAACGTGAATGGAGTATACACCAATCTGCGGGCATCAATCAGCCGGGAGGATCACGAATAGCGCGAATGATACGAATGATACGAATGGCACGAATCCTGAAGCCTTAGGAGACTATGAATTGAGACCGCCAGATCTCGCAATTTGGTCATCTGTGAGATTCGTGTCATTCGTGATTCCGACATCGCACAGATCAAACGTAGCGGACAGAAACGGACCCCGCTATTAGAGGCAGAACCCATTGTTACCGCAGAAAAGCTTCGCGTTATCCATCGCGCCGCCCGAGTTTCCGGCGAAGATCGCGAGCTGGATCGCCGAGAGGAGTCCACCGATGAGGAACCCACCGAGCGCGTAGCGGCCGAAGATGAGGCCGAAGGCGAGCGGAGTGATGACGGCGATCATTGCTGAGAGGAACATCTTGTGCAGTCCCCCGTGTGCGGTGATGCTGATGCAACGCTTGAAGTCAGCGACCGCTTCGCCGGACATGATCTTCGGGTTATACTTGAACTGACGCCAGATCTCTTCCACAAGAACGCCGGCGGTGCGGCTAACACCACGGATGAGGAGCGCCGAGAAGCCGTAGGGAACCATGGCCCCAAGCATCAATCCAACGATGACGAACGTCCCTACCTCGATCGTCGCCGGCCAGCCGATCCATCACAGAGACACATCAATTCTCCATCCTATCTTCATGAGATTTCCATATTCCATCGAGAAGAATAAAAATGGCTTTGGGTCTATGAAAAGGTGGTCGACCAATTTGCCGCACAAAACCCCTCTGGATATATCCGTCGAGCGAGGTGAACATTTCAAGGCCGAGGACGCTCTTCAGGACGTCTTCCTCAAGGCATGGCGAGCTCGTTGGACCTTTGATCCGGCCGCTCGTCCTGCCCGAGGAGTCCTTTAAGCCTGTGATTTCCTTGGACCCAGATCCAGCCGACGAGTTCAAGAAAGGAAGGTTGATGATAGCGCTGGATTCGCTCCCGCCAAAACAGCGCACGGTCGTGGTGCTGAGGTACTTCGATGCCCTCTCCTACAAGGAAATCGCCCAAGCGGTAGGTGTTCCCGTGGGCACGGTCAAGTCCCGGCTCAATCATGCCATCAGGAAACTGCGCGTGAGTCTAGGAGTGGATGAGAAAGATGAATTGCAAATGGGTTAACCGACATCTCCTTACATACCTCGATGGTGAGGGATCACCGCGGGAACGAAAGCTGGTCCAGGCCCATCTCTCGACATGCGCAAAGTGCCAACGCGAGTTTACAGCCATGGTCGCCGTCCAGAACAGGCTCCGCCAAGGGCTGGCGGCGGAGGAAAAGCTGGATGAGAAACTTGAACGTGCTCGCCAAATCACGTCTCGGGAGCTGGCCTGGGAAAAACTGAGGGTAGGAGTAAGGAAGGCGAGCCTATTCCTCTTCGGGCAGCCAGCTTGGAAAAAGGTGCTCGGCATCGTGCTTGTCCTTGGAGTAGCCATTGGGCTCGTGGTGGGTTTTTCAGAGCTTCTTCAGTACAGAGCCCTGGCACTGGCTGAGGGGATCATCAATAACGATCCCCAGATCCAGACAACCTATGGCGGAGAGACAAAGGTGGTGGATATAAGGCTCGTCGCTGGACAGGCGACAGCGGTATGCACAAGACAAGGGGTAAGCGGGTTCGTTCTTGTCGAGGTAGACCTTAGAGCGAAAAAGGTGCTGCGGGTTCAACCGATGAAGGTAACGGTGGAGAACGTCGGTGAGGGAAAGCTTGTTGTCTTGCCCAAAGGAGGAGATCTGGTCGCCCTGGGGCTGGTTGTGGGCAAGCAGAATTGGGTGGTAACCGTTCCCGTGCAGGGGGCGGCGACGCAGGGGCGCGTGACTGTAAAGGGAGGAAACACCGTAGTAACCACCTCTCCGCTGAGCAGTAGCACGCTAGCGTGGATCCTCGAATCGGCAAAGGGCGACGCACGGGTCCAGGAGCTCCTGGAGAAAGGGGGCAGGATCACAACAGTGACGGAAACCCACGCGGTCAACGTTGGGGAAGGATCCACGACGGAGGCTGAGATCACCTCGCTCACGCTTACAGGGGCGCAAGTCGTGATCGAGCGGGATGGGAAGCGCTGGAATGTTGAGCTCACCCCTCAGGGGGCGGTGACCGGCATTACCGAGGCAAAATGAACCTCCGCTGGCCGAGGCGCGTATCATTTACTGTCAGGAAGATATGACCGGTTAAGCAAAGGAGGGAACAACATGCGCATCGGCGTGGTTTTCTGTGCAATTCTTACAGTTTTCTTGCTTGGCGCAATAGCATTGGCCGGGCCACACCTTCAGATCTGGTCTGGAGGGCCCGCGTGGTTGTTGGAACAGACACAGCAGGAAGGACAAACAGTTAGTGAAACAAAACACACGCTGATCAAGGACCTATCCTGGGAGGCAACTTACACCGCTTTAATGAACGAGAAAGAGGGTACCATCGATCTTTCCTGTCAAATAAAGCTGAACAACCTCTCCGGCCAGGAGTTTCCTGATGCGACGGTTGAGCTCATCGTCGAGGAGATGTTCTCCCCGGCAGGACCTCCGGCTGGCGAGGGAGAAGTGCGGTACTTCAAAATCCCAAACATGCCACCACCACCCGAGGAAGAGCCACCCCCAGGAGAGTCTTATGGAATTCGTTATTTCGGGTCCGGCAAGGCCTCTAGTACTATCACTCCAGAGGGCATGATGGGCCCTGGTCCCGACAGTGTGGGCGAATATCAACGTTACAGCCTGCCCAAACCGGTGGACATCCCTCAGGGCAAGGTCTTCATTCCCTACACGGAAAAGATTACGATCCCCGCTCAAGTGGCCTACCGCCTCGCGGAGGAGGCGATGGTCATCCTCGTTCGCTTCCTTAACGAGACTGGCTACCCTCTTCCGTCAGGCCAGGTCCAGATACAGGGACCGGACGGTACGCTCATGGGAGAAGGACAGCTCGATCCCGCTTCGGAGGATGAAGCCGTGGAGCTGATACTGGGAGCGGTCCCTGGCCTCTCGGGCAAGCGGACACGGACGGAGTATCGATACTTCATCTCAAAGAAGCGTTGCAGTGAAAGCTTGATGAGCGACAACTAAAACTCCCATCCGGCGACAATTAGAATTCCCGTTTTGGAAGCAACCGGTTAGGCTGTCTAACCTTCAGATTAGGAGGGGGTTAGGTGGTCACAGATCAACAAGTGAGGT
>CAJVYM010000075.1 GCA_913009415.1 uncultured bacterium | reverse complement strand
TCTAGCGCTGTTGTAGTAGTGAGAAGTTAGAATGATAACGACTGTGTGTGTGGGTACAGGTCATATCGTCGAGTCTGTAGTGTTGTGGTTCTGTTTTCACTTTATATATTCTCATATAGTTTTTCGTTTTTTTTTTTTTAATGATACGGCGACCACCGAGATCTACACTCTTTCCCTACACGACGCTCTTCCGATCTCCGAAGTCGTCGTGCCGGCAACCGAAGAGCAAGCTTGGCCTCCTCCGCTCAGACTCCGAACATGTGTGACAGCTCGTCGATATTCCATAAGTCTCAATAACATAGCACTCGGCCCACCGCTTGTCAAGAACTGGCTTGCGTAGGCATGTGTTAGCGTACGAAAGCTAATCGATATTCTGTTGTTTAATTGGGGAACTAACAGCTACGTCCAGATCGTGCCTTGAGCTGTATCCTTGAGGGTAATCCCCAGTTTGGCCAGTCGATCCCGAATGCTGTCTGAGAGTGCAAACTCCTTCTTCTCGCGTAATTCGTTACGCAGGTCGATCAACAGTCGGATCAAGTCGTCCTCGATCCCTTTGGACGTGCTTTCCGTCTTTTGGAACAGCCCGAGGGGGTAACCGAGCTCACGGATGAGGGAGATCGCTCCCTGTAGCGCCAGGCGGGCATCCCCTGTGGCGCTGGCGCGGAATCTGTTTGTCTCGGAGACGATGTCCTGAATTGCGGCGATCGCACCGACGGTGTTCATGTCGGAATCCATCTCCGCCATGTAGCGCTCGCGCAGCGGCTGCAATGAAGCGAGGAACCCACGTCCCTGCTCATTGGTATCGCTGCCAGTCCCAGTTGCAAGCTCGCTTGCGCCAAGCTCGCTTGTTACCTCGTCGATCAGCGTCTGGATGCGGGTTATCGCTACGCGCGCTGCCTCCAACCCTTCGGTCGAGTAATCGAGCGGTTTTCGATAGTGGCGCGACAGGTAGAAATAGCGCACCGTCTCCGTGCCGAATTCTTCGATAACGTCGTGGGCATAGGCGAAGTTGCCTAGTGACTTTGACATCTTTTGCCCGTGGAACATGAGCATCCCACTGTGCAGCCAGAAGCGGGCGAACGTCTTTCCGGTCAGTCCCTCTGCTTGGGCAATCTCGTTTTCGTGATGCGGGAAGATCAGATCGTTTCCGCCGGCGTGAATGTCGAGTGTCGCGCCGAGGTAGTGGCGCGAGAGGACAACGCACTCGGTATGCCACCCAGGCCGTCCCTCGCCCCACGGGGAATCCCACTTTGGCTCGCCCGGCTTGGACTTCTTCCACAGGGTGAAGTCAAGCGGGTTTTCCTTCTTCTCCGATGCGGCAATCCGCGCTCCCACGCGCAGGTCATCGAGCTTTCGCCCGGAGAGTTTTCCGTATTCGGAGAAGCCGGAGACGCGGTAGTAGATGTCACCATCGGCCTCATAAGCCAAGCCCTTATCGATGAGCCCTTTGATGAGGTCGATCATTCCCGGGATGAACTGCGTTGCGCGTGGGCTATGTGATGGCGTCTCCACTCCTAGTTCCGTTAGCAGGTTGAAGTAGGACTGCGTGTAACGGGCGGCAATCTCGCTTACCGGCTCGCCGGTCTCGATGGAACGGTTGATCAGCTTGTCGTCAACGTCGGTTACGTTCTGCACGTAGATAACATCCCATCCCTGAAAGCGCTGGAAGTACTTGCGCAGTGTGTCGAACACGATCACTGGGCGAACGTTGCCGATGTGCAAGTGGTCATACACTGTGGGGCCGCAGACGTACATCCTCACTGTCTTCCCGTCTTGCGGTACGAATTCCTGCTGATCGCGCGTGAGGGTGTTGTATAGTTTCATCCTGCCCCACCTCCTTCGCAACGCATTATACCGGCAGCGGAGCTCTTTCTCCGCAAGGCGGGAAAACAGGTTCCGTGTCGTTTCGAGTGAGTAGCGACTTCCAGTTCCGGTTCGCACAGGACTGATGCTAAGAAGGATTCACCACGAAGAGCACGAAGGACACGAAGAATGGAATTCCATAGGCCGTCAAATCTGGTTAGGAACCGAGCAAAAATAACTGGCTTGGTGACTTGCACGGCCAATTGCCGCATTTGACAGCCATCGAATGCCATTCTTCGTGTTCTTCGTTCGCAGCCCATAGGGCCGCGTGTCTAGCCGGTGTAAGTCCGGTTGCGGGAATTGACTGTATGCCCGCATAGTATATCCGACGTCTCTTGGAGGTGACTTTGGGAGGTAAAAGCTTGGAAGTAGATGTCCTTGCCGGTGCAGGGCTAGCGAACCTTTCGGGCTGTAGCATGAAGCGAACTTTGCAGCCTCGTTACACGTCCCACACGAGAACCGGCGGTGTGGGTTATGGATGCCGAGCCTCTACGAAGATGGCGAAGGCTAGTGTGAACGGTGAAGGAACAGCCATAGGCAACCGTTTGGTCCACCGGGGTACGGAAGGCGGCACGGAGGGGAAAGACATGCGAAGCAAATTGGGGAGCCCCAGCCCATACAAGGTCGTAGGGCAAAGACCCATCGTAGTAATGGATAAATCGATGGGAGGGTCGAGAGTTTCGGATGAGGCCATAGTAAGCGATGACTCGATGGGGCCACACAACCCATTAGCGAGCCAACACGTTGGTAAACCAACACGTTGGTCAGCCAAGGGCCTCTGGACTGGAGTGCTGTTGGCAATATTGAAGGGAGTACCGCTTGAGCTTAGATCTCGACTACGGAAGAACCAGCAATGCTGGGGAGACACTCCTCTCTGAACCAGGAGCTTAGGCCACGTATAAGTTGGTAATGAATAGGTGAATGCGGACCTTGCGCTTAAGCCTGTTCTTACCGATGAAGGTCGGGGCTGAATTCCAGTTTGAAGCCGTACTGAGGAAAACCCGACGTACGGAATTTTAGAGAGGGAGGAGGAACCGTGTTACATGGACTGGCGGCTATTTGCCACGAAGTTGGAAACGGCGGATACATCGGAAGTCACTGTCCTAAACAATGCGCGCCTCCTCTCTACTCGGCGGTGAGAGGCTTTTCTTCGCCTAAGAGCACGAACCCTCACTTCTAACGTCCACAGTTGCGATCAAGCGCCGTTTCTGGCATCCTCTGTTTGCGTTATACTCGCTGGCATCAGCCCGTGGGGTGCAATCACTTTGGAGGAATAATCGTATGAGCGATAAGACCATGGAGAAGATCGTTGCCCTATGCAAGCGGCGCGGGTTCATCTTTCAATCGAGCGAAATCTACGGCGGTATCGGCGGGTTCTGGGACTACGGTCCGCTGGGCGTGGAGATGAAGCGAAATATCAAGGACGCCTGGTGGTACGATATGGTCACGGGAAATGACGATACGTTGCCCCCCGCTGGCGCCCCCAGCAGCTACTCCATGGTCGGCCTCGATGCGAGCATCATCATGCACCCGCAGGTCTGGAAGGCGAGCGGGCATTACGATCTGTTCCACGACCTGTTCGTCGATTGCAAGACGTGCAAGCAGCGCTTCCGCCTCGATCAGATCGCAGATAGCCAGTGCCCGCGCAAGCCGAGCAAGCATCCCGGCGAGCACAGCGAGTGCGATCTCACCGAGCCGCGCGAGTTCAACCTGATGTTCAAGACCTACGTCGGTGCGTTGCACGACCCTTCCGCCGAGGCCTACCTGCGACCGGAGACGGCGCAGGGCATCTTCGTCAACTTCAAGAACGTCATGTCCACAACGCGGGTGAAGCTTCCATTCGGGATCGCTCAGATCGGGAAATCGTTCCGCAACGAAATCACCCCCCGCAATTACACCTTCCGTTCGCGCGAGTTCGAGCAGATGGAGATCGAGTTCTTCTGCTCGCCAAAGGAGTCACAGCGCTGGTACGAGTACTGGCGCGATCGCCGCTTCTCTTGGTACACCTCGCTAGGATTGGCCAGTGATAAGCTGCGCCTGCGCGACCACTCCCCCGAGGAGAGGGCACACTACAGTTGCGGGACGGCTGACATCGAGTACGCGTTCCCATTCTTAGCCCAAGGCGAGTACGGGGAGCTGGAGGGTGTGTCTCACCGCGGCGATTTCGACTTGCGCAGCCACATGGAGGGAAAGCTCGTGCGCGATGGCGATGGCTTCGCTGTAGAGCTGGACGAGCACGGCCAACCGCGCTATGCCGGAAGCGGGAAGGATCTCTCCTATTTCGATGAGGAGACGAAGAAGAAATACATCCCGCACGTGATCGAACCCTCCGCCGGGGCGGATCGGGCGATGCTCGCTTTCCTGTGCGAGGCGTACACCGAGGATGCGATCCCCGATGATAAAGGGGTTCCGCAGCCGCGCGTGGTGCTCAAGCTCCATCCGCGTCTTGCGCCGGTGAAGGTAGCCGTCTTTCCGCTCATCAAGAAGGACGGAATGCCGGATGTAGCCGCCGAGATCTATCGCGAGCTGAAGAAGAAATGGAACGTGTACTACGACCAGAAGGGCTCGATCGGTCGCCGTTACCGCCGCCAGGATGAATCGGGAACACCGTACTGCATCACTGTCGATCATCAGACCCTTGAGGATGGAACCGTCACCCTGCGCGACCGGGATACGACCGTGCAAGAACGGGTAAAGAGCATCGATCTCACGACAATAATCGCGGAGCGCCTGGCGGTATAGGCACAATCGGGGGCAGTAGCAGGTTCAGTATCTCTCACTTTTTGGCTCATTAGCTGCGCAAGGACACGCGTTATCCACTCTAAATAGCGAGGAATTCACTTTTTTTTGACGAGGGTTTCATCTCCGCCCAGTCTAATTGTGGGCAGATCTAATCTGCGTCATTGCCAGCCGATCACTTGAGTCCCGCGTAGGCCAGGCTCACCTGAGCGATCGGACATTGGTCGCCCAGTGCACCAGGACCGGAGGTAGAGTCGATGCGGTCTAAATCAGCATTCAAACGATACCGTCGCACCCCCATTTGCCTCATCCGCCTCACATATTTCATAAAACACACTAATTAGTTATCTATCCCAGTAAGATTTACGGCGCTAGGGCAGTATATTTCCAGTGTTTAATATTATCGCTTTCATCCGGTTTATATAGAAACCAGATGAAAGCGGGTAGCGTGGTTCGCAAACTGCGAAGGAAAGCTGATCCTTTGCTGCAGACACCCATCAGATGGGAGTTTTAGCTCAATCGCTGGGGGAAAATCATGTGGTTGTTGTGAGTGGGTGTTTGAGAACATGGTGTGCAACAAAACAAAGAACTGTGAAGGCTAACATGGCAGAAAAGACCGGTTCTTGGCGATCATAGCGGGCGAGAGGACGGCGATCCTATCATTTGCGCTTAAACGCTCGTTACCCACTCTGAACGGCAAAGAGCCAATAACGTTGGGTTTCTACTGTGGTAGGTTATCAACGGCGACAGCAGCGTCGTTACTGAGAACGTCGGCATAGATCTGCGTCGTCTGGATGGAGCTGTGGCCGAGCTGCTTCTGTACGAGGCGAATGTTGTACTTGGATGCCCGATATAGGAGTGAGGCATAAGTATGGCGGCAGGAATGGATCGAGAAGCGCTGTGGGATGCCGACTACAGAAGCGTTTGCCTTAAAGATCCTGTATACGGCCGTACGAGTGAGCGCTTTTCCAGAGCGGGACGAAACGAACAATGGTGCACGCCCAACTCTGGATTCGTCATTCTCTTCCTTCCAAATTATAAACTCCTCCAGATGATCGCGCAGGGCTTTGCCGATCTTTACGCCCCTTTTCTTGTTCCCTTTGCCGTTACGGACGATCAGAGAGGAGTTGCCGTTGTCGAGGATGACATCGCGCACACGCAGGTCGCAGATCTCCGACACGCGCAGCCCCGAGTCGAGCGCCACGTGGAGGATCGCCCAATCTCGGATCGGGTTTCGCCTTCCATCGACACTTGCCCGCCGCGCCATTTCGCGGCAGTGTTCTTTCAACGCCAATACCTGCTCCGGGGATATGAAGTCTTCCTGCGTGATCTCGAGCGCCATCTGGTCCTCCTCCCATTCTTCAGCATGACCATAGCAAGGACGAAGGAAAAACGCTCGGACAACTGTCGCAACAAAAGGGCACTTTTGTTGCGATATCTCGATATAATCACCCAAGTACCCTATTTAAGCCTGTTTGCGGGATTGAAGACTCAGTCAGCAGCTACTGCGATAGAAGATGTGCCCCATACGGAGAAGTGGAAGGACACAAGCGAGTCGATTTACGGGCCTCTCATTCGATCTCGTATCGTTCGATGATCTTCTTTTCTGGCCCCACGACCTCCCCGACGACCTCAACATAAGGTGACAATCCGGAGTGGCTCAGTTTTTCGCGCAGCAGGGTATCCAGTTGAAAGATCCCCGCGGAGTTTAACATGTGGACATGGATCCTCACTGGTTTCGCTTCTCCACTCATGATCTCGACCTTCTTTATCGCCAGCGCCGAGACAGCATGGATCGATGCCGACCCGGCCTTGAACGGTATTCGCGCCCGGCCGGATTCCATGTCCAGCGCATCGGCGACCTTCACCGCGCCAGCCTCTATCGTAAGCGGCTGGATGTCACGGCGATGGGCGTGGATGGCGTGCAGAATCTCTCCTTCAAGTATTGTCGCTTCCCGCACCGAATACATCCCCTCCAGGAGATCTTCGATCAAAGCCGGGGCGAGGATGAGTGAGAGTTCTTCATGGCGATGGCGATGGATGACATGTCCGATGTCATGCAGTGCTGCCGCCACACAGACGATCACCTCGGCATCCTCATTTGCTAGCTTATGGTCGCGAACGACGCTTGCCTCCACTCCTCCGGCCACGAGCAGCCGCAGAAGTTTGATCGCGATGTTAGTCACGATCTTGATGTGGACAGGACCGTGATCGTTTATGTGCATCCGGTCAATGGCCGTAACGTTTGACGCCGCCCACAAGGTTGATATTCGCTCTGAAGCATCGATTCGCGTGATCACTTCTTCCAGACGCGCATTGCCATGTGTCGGGATATTAAGCCCCATTGATCTCACCTCGCAGCCTCTCCCACCAACTTCCGACTTGCTCTTCGTGTAGGTTTACAGTTTGCCGCTCCTCGAGATAGGCAACGCGACTGCGCAGGAAGGCAATCTCCTCTCGCAACGCAGCGATCATTCTCTCACACTCATCCTGTTTCGTTTGGTTTGTTACGAAACTAGACGAAACAGATAAACGATTTACATCAGTAATATCAGCACTTGTGCGCATAATACTACTCGCTTCTGTCATTGTTAGTCCACTATCATGTAAATCTTGAAGCTGGCGCAACAAAGTGAGGCCAGTATCGGCGACGAGGATTTGGTTATTGGGCCCTCGCCGCAAATGTGGGTAGAGCAGGTCTTTGACCGCTTCTATCCGATTGCGCACCTGGTTATCCGTGGCAAGGCCGAGCGCCTTGCGAAGGTCGCTAATTGTATTCATGTCGCCTCCTTGCCTCTTACATTACATGATTGTGGTTGCGCCGCCAAGATGATTGCCGCGATGACCTCGATCTGTTAGCCTTTCGCATTACGATGAAGATCAAACGGTTGAATGAGGATCTCGCGCTAAAGATCGCTGCTGGAGAGGTGATCGAGCGCCCCGCCTCCGTGATAAAGGAGCTTGTCGAGAATGCGCTGGACGCAAAAAGTGAGAGTATCTCGATCGAGCTGACCGATGGTGGAATCAATTTGATAATCGTGCGTGACGACGGTGAGGGGATGGTAGCAGACGACATCGTCCTTTGCGTACAGAGGCATACAACGAGCAAGATTGCACTGGAGGAGGACCTGTCTCGCATAGCGACCCTTGGCTTCCGTGGTGAGGCGCTTGCCAGCATCGCCGCCGTCTGCCATCTGCATATCGTCTCGAGGACAGCGGCGGATGGTACTGCTTACGAACTGCGCGTATCCGGCGGAGAGATCGGCGAAGTTGTGCCCGCCGCCCGTGATGTTGGAACGACCATTGAAGTGAGGGATCTGTTCTACAACCTGCCGGCCAGGGCGAACTTCCTCACCTCCAGCCGCAGTGAGTTCTTCCATTGCAATCGCATCATCCACCGTCTCGCTCTCTGCTCTCCGAGTGTCGGGTTCAACCTCACACACGGGGCTCGAACGGTCTTCTCCGCCCCTCCGGCATCGGACTTGCAAGATCGCATCGGCCAGCTTTACGGGGCGGAGATTGGTAGACAGATGATCCCTATAGCCGCGGAAAAGGACGGCATCACCGTGCACGGCTACATTAGCTCGCCGGAGGTAAAGCGCGGGAACAGACGCGATCAGATTCTCTCGATAAACGGGCGGGCCGTGGACGATCGCGGTATGAGCTACATCCTGCAGAGCGCGTACCGGGGGATACTCCGCCCGGGCGTCTTCCCACTGGCGGTGATCGAAATCGGCGTCCCCTACGTGCAGGTGGATGTGAACATTCATCCCCGCAAGCTGGAAGTTCGCTTGGCTAAGCGCCATGCCGTACAAGATCTCCTCGACCGAGCGTTAAAGCAGGCCCTCTCGTCGCGCTACGTCGTCCCTACGGCGTTTACGAATGCAAGCCAAGCCGAGAGGATAATCCCCACCAGTAGCTCGTCGCGGCCACAGCTCGATCTTCGGCAAGAGACGAGCGTTCGTCAGCGCGAGACCGCGGCTCAAAAAGTGAGGGTTAGAAGCAATCGTCGCGTGATCGGTCAGCTCCAGCAGACCTACATCCTGATTGAGTCGCCGGATGGGCTTGAGATCGTCGATCAACACATAGCCCACGAGCGCATCCTGTACGAGAAGCTGTTGCGCGAGGTACAAGAGGGAGAAGTTTCCCAGCAAAGGTTCCTACTTCCAGTACGAGTGGAGCTTCCCTTCGAAAGCGCGAATGTCCTGAACGCCGAGAAAGAGATGCTAGCGAAAGTGGGAATCGATATCGACGACTTCGGTGGCGGGACGTTCCTCGTGCGCGGATACCCAGCACTTCTGGTGAAGACTCAGGTGCAGTATGGGTTTGCGGAGCTGCTCGAAAAGGTGGTTGACGCGTTGGAACAGGGAGTGAAACTCAAGGAAGTTTTGTTCGATCATCTGATCGCAGAGCTTGCCTGCGGGGCAGCGATCAAGGCAGGAGATAGGCTTTCGCTGGACGAACAACAGGAGCTGGTCGATCGGCTTCTGACGATGGAGAATCCCTACACCTGCCCGCACGGCCGTCCGATCATCTTCACGATCTCGCGCCACGACCTGGACAAACGTTTCAAGCGAGCTTGAAATTAAGGAGCCAGGACTCGCAGGGCATTCGGCTCCACCCTCACTGAAAACTCGCCTTTGGGAAGCTTGTAGGGTTCGCCATCGATGTGCGCAATCAACTTTGCATCCGAAAAGACAGTCACGCTCACATCTTGATGATAGGAGACATTGGAAAGCTTCAGGTGTTCCCCCTTCCTCGCCTGTGGCAGTCGGATCAACCGTTCGAGCTTGGGAAAATCGCCGATTGCAGCTATGTCTATCTTCCCATCGTCAATCTCCGCCAGTGGTGCCAGCTTGAACCCGCCGCCAGTGTACTTCCCATTGGCAAACCCAAGTGAGATACAGCTTTTCTGCTCGCTCCATCCATTTCCCTTCAATGTCACCGGGAAGGCAGGAAATCTGAATACCTCCTTAACAGCGGCATACAGATAGGCCGGTGCTCCGCGTAAGCGCTCCATCTTGAGAACGTCTCGGGCGACCTGCGCGTCTATCCCGATTCCTAGGCCATTTACGAAATAGCGGCCATCAGCGATCCGTCCCAAGTCGATCATCCGTTGGCTGCCGTGCATGAGGACACGGACTGCCTGACGATAATCAGAGGGAATCCCGGTCATGTGGATGAAGTCGTTCCCCGTCCCTGCGGGAATCACCGCTAGAACCGCATCGCTTCCCACAACTCCGTTTGCAACCTCGTTCACGGTCCCATCGCCGCCAACGGCGACTATATGAGTAAATCCGGCCTCGATCCCCATTCGGGCAACATCGGTGGCCTCCTCCGGCTCATTGGTGTAGTGGAGGTCATAGTCTATGCCATTTCTGTCGAGCTCTTTTTGCACCGCAGGGAAGATCTCCTTACAGCGCCCTTGTCCGGCGATCAAGTTAACGATCAAGAAGTATTTCGGGTTTTCCATGCCTTAGATCCTACAGGTGTAGTGTTTGCATTGTCAAGTGGAGAGCTGGGAACTCGAGCTGAGTCTTTTCTCATTGGAAGATGAGCATGAGCGCGTGAGTGGTTAGGTCAATATACCCGGTTTGGAGAAGGAACGAAAGAGCGCGGTCTTCTTCTCCTGCACGAGCTTGGCATACTCAGTATCGCTGC